>JALOKO010000523.1 GCA_025456495.1 Bryobacterales bacterium
GCAGCGAGAAGGGGCTGGCGGAGCGGGACCACGGCAATAACCACTCCACCTGGTGGGCAGCGCAGGTGGCGGCTTACGCGACCGTGGTGGGCGACGAGGCAAGTTTATTGAAGGCCTGGACGGTGTTCTATGAAGCCATCATGCCCAAGCAGTTTCTGGCCAGCGGCAGCGCTCCCAAAGAAGAAGAACGGACGCGCAGCTTGAGCTATTCGGCCATGAACCTGGATGGCGTGTCCATCTTGTGCCGCATCGGGCAGATGTGGGGGCTGGACCTGTGGGAGTTTGAGGCCGAGAACGGGGCGAGTGCGGCAAAGGCGGTGGCGTACGTGCTGCCCTATGTGGAGAACCCCAGGTTGTGGCCGAAGCAGCAGATAACGCCCGTGGCGAAGAACCGCTATGTGTTCCCGGCCCTGGCCGGATGGGGGTTGGGCAACGCAGGCCTGGTAGAAGCACAGCGGCGATTGGGCTGCGAAGGCCGGGAGTTCTGCCGCTGGGTGCGGATGTTGATGGCGCTGCCTTCCATGGAAGGCTAGCTCCCCGGTTAACGGCTATTGCAGGCGCTCACCGCCAGTGGCGAAGACGGTGGATTCCAACTGCGAGAGGAAGCTCTCTTCGGCGCTGGACCACAGCATCCGGCGCTGCAGAGAGGCACTCTCGTGCAGGCTTTGGGCCAGGCGGGCGACACTGCGCAGATTGCTGGCCACGGGCATGATGCTGGCGGGGTCAGCCGGGTTGGGAAGGAACTGGTCATCCCAGCCAAGGGCGAAGCGAATGTGGTCGCCCATGTCGTTTTCATATTCTGGGGCGAAGCAGCAAATGCGCACTTCCTGGGGCAGCAAGCGCCAGTCGCCGTGGTGGTTGCGCCAGAGGTCCCAGTGCGTGGTGAACTCGTAGGCACAATCGTCGTGCAGGAAGTGCTGGGCTTGCCGGAAGGCTTCGCTGAGGGGGACGGGTTCCTCAAAGGCCTCGTCCAGCAATTCTGGCTCGGCGTCGCTGATGGCGCGGACGGTGAGCGCTTCCACGCCGGGCCGCAGCGCGGAAATGGGAAACAACCCCACCAGCGCTTCAAACTGCTGCATGAGTGCCGCGGGGCGAAGGTCCTTCAGCCACAGGGAGAAGTAGAGAGGGTCGGACATGGGGCACTTTCAGGATACACGGGATGGGGGAGCGCGGAGGAACGCGGGTGGGCGGCCAGGGCTGCGTACCGGGCGGCGGGCTGGCGAGCGGCCGGACCGCCACGCGGGAAGCAAGTGCGCATTCTGTAAAGCGCGCCGACACCATGACAACATAGCCAGAGTTCGCTGGCGTGAAGACAATGGGCGAGTTACGGATGACGATTGAGATCCATAGTCCGGAGGGGGAAGCGCTCCTTCGGGAACGCATGCAGCGCGGTCATTTTGCGAGCCCGGAGGATCTGCTGCGAGAGATTCTGCGTGTCCCGTTGCTGCAGGAAGCGCGGACAGGTGCGGACTTGATCGCTGCCACGCGGGCGTGTCTCTGCCCTGAAGTGGAGATCGTTCCCACAGGGACTGGGGCATTCTGCCTCAGTACCGACACACCCGCGGCCCAGTGCAGAATTCAGAGCAGAATATCAGCAATTCTCGTTTACACTGTCGTTAGAAGTAGTCGCGCGGGATCGCTCGGCAGTTGGTGGCGCCCGCATAGAGAGTTCCTTTAGAAAGGGGCGCTTCCCACCAGTTCGCCGCACGTGACGTTTTTCCCCGGTCCGGCGCCGTCCGAACCCAAGCCGTCGTGCTCCTCCGCTGGTTGTGGAACCCGCCGAAGGGTGACACCATGCATCGATTCATCTCCCCATCCCTGTGGGAAGCCCTCTGTTGTGTTGTGCTGATGCTGGCAGCGTGCGCGATGGTCTCGCCGGGCGCCGCACAGGACTTTGACCCTCTGGACCCCGCAGCCCTTCAGCGCACCAGCCCGAAGCTGGACCCGAATGCCGACGCCGAATATCTGCTGCGCAAGACCAAGATTGAAGATCGCGTCTATGGCGGCGACAACGTGGTGTTGATCTATTCAAACTACGTTCGCCTGAAGATCTACACCGAACGCGGCAAGGAACGCTACAGCACCATTGATCTCGCCGTAGGGATGGATGGCACGCTGAGTGACCTGAAGGCCCGCACCATCCTGCCCGACGGCCGCGTGGTGCCTCTGGAAAAGGACGCGATCTTTGAACGGGACGTAAAACGCCCGAACGGCCGGACCGTGCGACGCCGGTCATTCACCATGCCGGCCGTGGAAGTGGGTGCGGTGCTGGAATATCAGTGGCGCCAGACCTACAACAACCGCTATTCGAACAACCTGCACCTGGACGTGCAGCAGGAGGAGCCCGCCTGGCAGGTGACCTTTGAACTCAAGCCCATTGACTTCAGCAAGACCCGGTTCGTAGACGACCTGCGCATGGGGACGCGCGCCTTCCAGTGCGAGCACCCGGGCTGGTCGCGCGTGGGCCACGAATGGTACGGCGCCACCTTCACGGATGTGGCGGCCTTCCGCGAGGAAATGTACATGCCCCCGGAGGACCAACTGCGCGCGTGGCTGTTGGTGTTCTATCAGCCGCGCATTCCCATTGACGGCAAGAAGTTCTGGCGCGAGTTCAACAAGAAGCACCATGCCAAGGTGAAACTGGCCACGAAGGTGGACGACCGCGTGGGCGCGCTGGCCCGCGAGGTGGTGACAGGCATCGACAATCCAGAAGAGAAGGCGCGCCGTCTGGCCGAATACTGCCGCACGAAGGTGAAGAACATCTATCGCCCGCTGTATGCCGTCTCCAGCGCGGACATTGGCAGTTGGAAGCCCATCACGAAGCCATCGGAAACCCTGGACCGAGGGATGGGCACGGGGGACGACATCGCGCACCTGTTCATTGCGCTGTCGCAGGCAGTGGGGCTGGACGCACGGCAGGCCTGGATGGTGGGCCGCGATCAGTTTGTGTTTGAGCCGGACTTCCCCCACGACCACTTCATGAACCGTGCCAGCGTTGCCGTGAAGATCGGGCAGGAGTGGAAGTTCTTTGACCCGTCGAACCCCTTCTGTTGACCCGAAGGAGCCGCAGTTCGCCAACACCCCGATGTCAGAGCCCGAACGGACGACAGACCGTTCCACAGGGAAGTTCACGCTATCCCCCGAAGGTGACCTTAGCGGAACGGTGGAACTCACCCACGAAGGCTACACGGCCATCACCGAACGGACCCGCTTCATCCGCAAGACCGCGGAAGAACGCATCCTACAGTTCGAGGAAGATTGGAAAGACCGATACGCGGCGGCCAAGCTCAGCAATATTGAGATCCTGCACGTGGAGGATGTCACCAAGCCGTTGACGATCCGCTATCGGGTGGAGATTCCCGGCTATGCGCAACGAACGGGCAAGCGGATGTTCGTGGCGCCGGCGGTGTTTCAACGGGCCAAGCAACCGCTGTTCACGGCCTCTGAGCGCCGCTATCCCATCTACTTCTACCACGCGTGGCGAGAGATGGATTCGGTATCCATCGAACTGCCGGAAGGCTATGTGCTGGACGCCGCCGATGCGCCGGAATCCTTCCCGATTGGTGAGGCGGGAGAGTTCAAGGTAAAGATGAGGTTGCTAACCGCCGAGGGCAAGCGCACCTTGCTGTATGAACGGCTGTTTGAGATGGGGCGGGGCGGACGCCTGCTGTTTCCGCGGGAAGCCTATCCAGCCCTGAAGCAGGTAGGTGAGGTGGTGCGGCAGGCGGACAACCACTTGATCACCGTGCGGCAGCAGGACAGCGCGGGAGGGCAGTGAGATGTCGGCACATGCGATGCCAGTACGATTGTTGTTGCTGATGCTGCTGGGCGGCGCGCTGCTGGCGGCCCCACCGCAATTGCCTGCGTGGCTGGACGCCGCCGCCAAACAGTCCGTACCTACCTACGGCCCCAAGGTGAACGCGGTGGTGCTGGTGGACGAGGCGCAGGTGACCGTGGACGGCGCGGGCATGAAGTCGCGCCGGGTGCGCTACGCCGTGCGTATCCTGAACGATCGCGGGCGGGGCATGGCCCGGGCGTCGGTGGCCTATTACATGGGCGCCGGCAAGGTGAAGCGCCTGCAGGCGTGGCTGCGCACTCCGTCGGGCAACGTGCGTGAATACGACAAGAAACTCATCGA
>JALOKO010000065.1 GCA_025456495.1 Bryobacterales bacterium
CCTGCTGGTGGACGAGATCGGCGAGGTGATTGAGGTGCATCGCGAGCAGTACGAGGAAACCCCAGCCAGCCTGGAACTCAGCCAGCGGGAGTTGCTGCAGGGCGTCTACAAGTTGGACGGGCGGCTGATGCTGATGCTGGAACCGGAGCGCGTGGCGGCAATTGCGATCACCAGCGGCCCGGCGGTGGTGGCGGGATAACCACGGAAGCGGAGTACACCGTGCCGCGAAGCGGAAGACTTCGCGCGCGACAGGAAGCAGCAGGAGAGAACGATATGGCAACGATGACCAAGGCGCCCGGCGGAAGGGCACGCGCGGCGGAGCCGACGCCCCGGAAACAGGAGCATCCAGGAAAAGCAACGTCCGTGAAGAGCGATGCCGGGGCGGAGGCAGCGCACGCCAAGGCACAGCCCCATGCCGGCGCCCATCCACACGGTGCAGGCGCGCATCCACACGGTGCAGGCGCCCATCCGCACGGTGCAGGCGCGCATCCACACGGTGCAGGCGCCCATCCGCACGGGGCAGGCGCCCATCCACACGGTGCAGGCGGACATCCACCGAAGCGTGGCAGCGGACTGGTGCTGCGCTACGGCATCACGGAGCAGAATCTGCGGCAGCGCCGCGAGTTTCTGCGGCTGGGAGACGAAGAGCGCGCGCTGATGCTTTCCATGAGGGAATGGGCCTACGCGCATGCCGGTACCATCGCCCGCGAGTTCTACGACTGGCAGTTTGCTTTTCCACCCACCCGCGCCTTCTTTGAGGAGTACGCCCGCAAGAAGGACATCCCCACTGCGCGTGTGCGCAGCGCCCTGGAGGCCACCCAGGAACGGTATCTGGTGAGCCTCTTCGAGGGCGCCGAGACTTCCTGGGGCGTCGAGTACTTTGACTACCGCATGGAGATCGGGCGGATCCACGACATCATCAACCTGCCCTTCAAGTGGTACATCGGGGCCTATACGGAATTCGTACACCTGTTTGAACGGCATCTCGGCGAAGAGTATGAGGCGCCCGAGGTACTGCGCGTGATGCTGGCTCTGCAGAAGGTGATGAACTACGACATGCAAGCGGTGGGGGACTCCTTCCTGCTGAATACGTTGGAGTCCATGGGCCTGGATGTGGAGGGAATTGTCACGCGGAATGGGAGTGACCGCACAGAGCACGTTGACCAGGTGAAGGCATCGCTGGCCAGATTGCTGGAGCAGGCTTCGGCGATCAGTGAGGGCCGCCTGGAGGATCCGGTGCTCGCAACGGCGGAACAGGGACGGCTGGGCAAAGACTTCGCGCGGATGACGGCGGTGCTGCGCCAACTGATTGATGAGGTGAACCGCCTCATCCGGCACGCCCAGCGCGGGGAACTGGAAACCCGCGCTGACGCTCTCCAGTTCAGTCACGGCTACCGGGCGCTCTGCGAAGGCGTGAACGAAATGCTGAGTGCGGTCTCGAACCCGATTGCCCAGGCGGTGAGCTTGCTGGGGCGGATGTCGGCGGGAGACTTCCAGCACGATGAGATCCTGGCATCAGAGATCGACAAACGGCAAGGCGCCTTCCGGGAACTCAGTGAGGCGGCGCAGTCCATCCTGCAGACGATGCGCGATACGGTGCTGCAGCTCAGTCAGATGGTGAGCACGGTGGCGGCGGCGGCGGAGGAGCTCACCGCGGTCAGCCAGCAGATGATGGGCAACGCGGAATCCACCTCACAGGCGGTGCAGGTGGTGTCGGCGGCCAGCGATGAGGTGTCGGGCAATCTGTCCATGGTCAGCAGCAGCAGCGAGGAGATGCAGGCTAGCATCCGCGAGATTGCCATCAGCAGTTCTGAAGCCGCGCGGGTGGCGGGCCACGCGGTGACGATGGCCGATGGAACCAACACTACGGTGGCGAAGCTGGGCGAATCCAGCCAGAAGATTGGGGATGTCATCAAGGTGATCACGTCAATCGCGCAGCAGACCAACCTGCTGGCGCTGAACGCCACCATTGAGGCGGCGCGTGCGGGCGAGGCCGGCAAGGGCTTCGCGGTGGTGGCCAATGAGGTGAAAGAGCTGGCCAAGCAGACGGCCAAGGCCACCCAGGAAATCGGCAAGAACATTGAGGCGATTCAGCAGGACAGCGTCAGCGCGGTGAAGGCCATCGCGGAGATCTCCGGCGTCATCTCGCAGATCAACGACATCTCGAATACGATTGCGTCGGCAGTGGAAGAACAGACCGCCACCACCAGCGAGATCGGACGAAACCTCACGGACGCGGCGCGCGGTTCCACTGAGATCACACGTAACGTCGTGGGGGTTTCCGAAAGCGCGCGCAGCACGGCGGCGGGGGCACGCGACACCCAGCAGGCATCCACGGAACTCAGCAAGCTGGCAGCGGAACTCAATCAATTGGTAGGCAGATTCCGCACCTAGCTCAAGGCTGGGCCGGCACACGCAACAATCGCGGATCCGCCAAACAGCGGGCACCCCAGGTAAGGGAAGGAGAGACTCATGTCGCAGGCGATGGTGGTGGACGATTCGCGTACCATTCGCAGGATCCTGACGCGCACGCTGCAGGACATTGGATATCACACCGTGGAGGCAGGCAATGGGCTGGAGGCGTGGGAAATGCTGGAATGCCTGGAGTCGCCGCTCGACCTGATTCTCCTGGACTGGAACATGCCTGAGATGAACGGCCTGCAGTTTCTGCGGAAGCTGCGGGCCGACCGCCGATTCGACGACATCAAGTTGATGATGGTGACCACCGAGACGCAGGCTGAGCAGATGCTGGAGGCCTTGGAGGCGGGCGCGAACGAGTACGTCATGAAACCATTCACGCGCGACATCATTGAGGACAAGCTGCGGCTGATGAACGCCTTGTAGGCAAACCCCCAAAAGCGCCGTCAGCCCGGCCGTCGCATGCGCGGTTCCTCTTTGGCGGCCAGGTAAGGCAACGTCACGGTACGGTGGAATCAAAGCTGGCCAAAGCCACCCATCAAAGGCTGCCCAGCAACGGCCACCCTTCTCAAGCTACCCATTGCGTGGGCGGACACCAGGAAGCCCCAGCGGAAAGGAGACCTGCATGAATCACAACCAGATGCCCGTGGAAGGTGTGCGCAAGCGCAAGGAAGCTAGTGTCTCCACACTGCATCGCGACCCTGCCTGGCCGCGCTGGATGCCGGGGGAACGCGTTCGGGTGCTGTTGGCCGAAAGCAACGTGGTGGAGCGGCAATCCTTGAAGCAGGTTCTGACGGAAGACCCGGAGATTGAGATGGTGGGGACAGCGGCAACCGGTGACCTTTTGCTGGAGCGCTTGGAGCCATGGCAGCCCCATCTGCTGGTGCTGGGCGCAAACCTGCCGGGAATGGAGAACCTGCAAGTGCTGCGGACGGTGCGAAACCGGTTTCCGGGCATCCGCATTCTGCTGCTGTGCGGCGCCGATGAACGTGGCGCCACGACCAGCCTGGAGGCGCTGGCACTGGGCGCCAGCGATTGTCTACCCCGACCCGGACCCACACCGTGGAGCGCCGAAGAGATCACGCGGATGGCGCAGGCGCTCATCCCGAAGATCAAGTCCATCGTTGCCAACTACTGTCGACGCGTTGAGCCCAAGGCGCGTGTTGGCCAGGCAGGGTCACGGGATGTGGTTGTGGCGCCGGTAGTTGCTGAGCGTCGCAAAGCGCCCCGGCCGCTGAGCGTGCGGAAGCGCCTGGAACTGGTGGTGATCGGGGTATCCACGGGCGGACCCAATGCGTTGGCCACGCTGGTGCCCGCCCTGCCAAAGGACTTCCCCTTACCGATTCTGCTGGTGCAGCATATGCCGCCGATGTTCACCAGTATTCTTGCCGACCGCCTGAACAGCATGGGCGCCTTGCGCGCGCGGGAAGCACAAGATGGCGACGAACTGGAGCCTGGCCTGATCCTGATTGCGCCGGGGGATCACCACTTGCAGGTGGCCACCAAGGGCACTCGTCGCATTGCCAGGGTATCGCAGGGTCCGCCGGAGAACTCCTGTAGGCCAGCGGCGGATATGCTGTTTCGATCCGCCAGCGAAGTCTGCGGAGCCGGGGTGTTGGGCGTGGTGCTCACCGGCATGGGCAAGGACGGACTGCAGGGCGCGACCGCGCTGCGCCAATCCGGGGCGACGATCCTCGCACAGGACGAAGCCACCAGCGTCGTCTGGGGCATGCCCGGCTTTGTCGTCAAGGCGGGTCTGGCGGATCAGGTGCTGGCCATTGAGGCGATTGGCCCGGCGATGGCCACTCTGGCCCGCATGGAGGGAGAGCAACGAGTATGACCAAGGCAGTGCCGCGCACACAGGATGCGGTGGACAAGTCGGCCTCGATTACCCAGGAGAATTACCGCTTCCTGCAGCAGCACGTGTATCAGCACTCGGGAATCGTGCTGGATGAGGGAAAGCACTATCTTCTGGAGTCAAGGCTCATCCCGATCGTGCGGGACGTTGGCCTGGCCGACTTGAATGCGTTGTGTCACGCATTGCGCGGCGTGGGACAGGCGCCCTTACGGAACCGCGTCGTGGAGGCGATGACCACCAACGAGACCCTCTTCTTTCGCGATAAGTCCCCCTTCGACGCGCTGCGCCTGAAGTTGCTGCCTGAACTGCTGGCCGCTGCCAGGCATCGTCCCCTGCGCATCTGGTCCGCCGCCGCATCCACCGGGCAGGAGGCCTACAGCATCGCCATGTTGCTGCTGGAACAGGGGGTGCAGCCCAGCCAGGTGGAGATCCTGGGAACGGACTTAAGCGAAGAGGTGCTGGCCCGCGCGCGCGAAGCGGTTTACTCCCAGTTGGAGGTGAACCGCGGACTGCCCGCACCCTATCTGGTGAAGCACTTTACCCGGAAGGGCATGTCCTGGGAGTTGCAGGAGCGCGTGCGGAAGATGGTGCGGTTCCAGCAACTGGACCTTCGCAGCGGCATCCGCCCCCTGGGCATGTTCGATCTCGTCTTCTGCAGGAATGTCCTGATCTACTTTGATCTGGCCACCAAGCGGGCCATTCTGGAGCAGATTCGCGGGGTGATGCAGCCGCACGCTTATCTGTTTCTCGGGTCAGCGGAAACCACGCTCAACGTGGATGAGCGCTTTCTCCGCAAAGTGGTGGAGGGCGCGGTGTTGTACCAATCGATGGAGGCGCGTGCGTGATGGAAGCGAAACTGTCGTTGACTGAGCACCTGGATGAGATTCGCGGCATGGTGGAGATGATCTTCATGACCATGCTGGACATGACCGCGCGACCCGTCTCGCAGGAGTGGCAAAAGTGTGAGCGTAGTGTCACCGCGTCCATTTACTTTGCCGGTCCCTGGAAAGGGGCCGCGATGATTGAATGCTCGCGGGACGCGGCGTTGGAGTTCACGCGTTTGCTGGCCGGACCCGGCGACGCCGACGACTTCAACGATTCCGTGCGCGACGTCCTGGGGGAACTGGCCAATACCATCGGTGGGAACCTGAAGGCGATTCTGCCGAAGGGCACCACCTTGAGCATGCCGGTGGTGGTGCAGGGCAGCGACTACCTCATCTGGTTTAGCGGCGGGAACACCGTCAGCCGGATCGCGTTCGAGTGCGACGCAGGCATCGTCTGGCTCCACGTGATTGAGGTGCAACCCAAGATGGCCCCTGAGGCGGTGGTGGTGTTGGCGTAGCGCGCCTCACTCGTCGCAATGCTGCATCCACTACAATGCTGCATCCACTGTAATGCCGCACACACTGTAATGCCGCACACACTGTAATGCCGCAGACACTGTAAGGCCGCACACACTGTAATGCTGGATACACCGTAAGGCTGCACGCAGCTCGGCCTTGGAGGTCAGTGTCGGGCAGTGAGGAATAGCTGCGCCCGGGCTTGGCTGTGAACAACGGGAAAGCAACAAGGGGGATGGCGGAGAGAGAGGGATTCGAACCCTCGATAAGGTTTCCCCTATACACGCTTTCCAAGCGTGCGCCTTCAACCACTCGGCCATCTCTCCGGATGGGCGCTGCGTCCGGGGGCGAAGCCCGCCGACAGTGGCACTTCCTTCAGCGCAATTCTTTAGTTTATCACGAACGGCGAGGGCCTCCCTTCGCCAGCCGCCCCCATGTCGCCAGCCGCCCCTAACAGGAACGTTTTGCCTTTCCTGGACATCCACAACGTAGACTCGCCACCGCCGCAGGTCTGCCACTGCCCGAACGCACCGGCCACTGCCCGAACGCACCGGCCACTGCCCGGATAGTAAGATAACGGGCAGGGCGCAACGTGAGGATTTTTTGGGGGAAGCGACCATGCTAGTGGTGCATGTCCATGTGCAAGTGAAGCCGGAATGCGTGGAGGACTTCCTGGAGGCGACGCTAGCCAATGCGCGGGCAAGTCTGCAGGAAACCGGCGTCGCGCGCTTTGACGTTGTCCAACAGCAGGACGATGCGACACGCTTTGTGCTGGTGGAGGTCTATCGCAATGAGGAAGCGCCAGCGGCCCACAAGCTGACGCCGCATTACCAGCAGTGGCGAGACCGTGTAGCCGCCATGATGGCCAGCCCGCGCTCCAGTGTCAAGTACGGCAACTGCTTTCCTGCCGACGAGGACTGGTAGCCAATGCGCTTTGAGTTTGCGTCGGCAACGCGCATCGTATTTGGTGAGGGCTGCGCGCAACAGGCGGTAGAGATCGCGCGCACCTTCGGAGCACGCATTCTGCTGGTGTGCGGCCGCGATCCCCGGCGCGCGGGTTTTCTGGTGGATGCGCTCGGGCAGAGCGGGGTGGCTGTTGCGTTGTGCAGTGTCCATGGCGAGCCCACGATTGAGTTTGTGCGGCAGGCGGTGGCAGAGCATGCAGCCTTCCAGCCGAGGGCGGTGGTGGCCATCGGCGGCGGCAGCGTGCTGGATGCGGGCAAGGCGATTTCGGCGCTACTGGCCAATGCTGGGGATGTGTTGCGCTATCTGGAAGTGATTGGCGAAGGGCAGGCGCTGCCCAACCCGGCGCTTCCCGTGGTGGCCATACCAACCACAGCGGGAACCGGCTCAGAGGTCACGCGCAATGCGGTGCTGGGCTCAGCCGAGCATGGTGTGAAGGCAAGTTTGCGATCACCGGGTATGCTGCCCGCAGTGGCGCTGGTGGACCCGCGGCTCACCCTCGACCTGCCCGCTCCTCTTACTGCCTCCACAGGTCTGGATGCGCTGACGCAGGTGCTGGAGCCCTATGTCTGCGCGCGCGCCAATCCGCTGACAGACCTGTACTGCGAGGAGGGCATGCGGCAGGTTGCGCGCTGGCTGCGCAAGGCTGTGACGGATGGGCAGGATTTGCCCGCGCGCACAGGAATGGCCTTGGCCAGTTTGTTGGGAGGCTTGGCGTTGGCCAACGCCGGGCTAGGTGTGGTTCACGCCTTCGCAGCCCCGGTGGGCGGGGCATTTCCCGCCCCACATGGCGCAGTGTGCGCCGCCATCCTGCCGCACGGGCTGCGGGCGAATCTGGAGGCGCTGCGTCGGTCGGATGCCGCGCATCCCATGCTGGCGCGCTTCACTCGCATGGCCGCGCTCTTGACGGGAATCGATGCGGCGCAGCCTGAGCAGGGCATCGCCTGGGTGGAAGGGCTGGTGAAAGACCTGGGGATTCCCGGGCTGGCGCGCTATGGCGTGACCGAACAGCACCTGCCGCCGCTGGCGGAAAAGGCCTTGCGCACCAGCAGCATGAAGGCGAACCCCGTGCTGCTGGATGTGCCGACGATGCTTGCAATCCTGCGGGCTTCTCTGTAGCGCCCGTAAGATTTCCCGGCACTCCCCGCAAGGTCCGCCAGGACCTGACGGGAAGCTAGGCCGCGTGATTGGCCATGCCGTTGCTTCTGGGGGCGGAGCCACCACGATTGCCCGACGGCCGGGAACTTCCGCGACTTGCCGTGGATGGGGCGCCCGTCGAACGGCTGCGCCGCGCGGGAGCTCCTCCCGTGGGACGCCCGCCAGTGGGTTGACCGCCAGTAGGTTGACCGCCAGTGGGTCTGCTGCCCGTGGGTCTGCTGCCCGTGGGACGCCCGCCGCTCTCGGCGCCGCTCCCATACGCAGGCCCTTCCGTCCCCCGAACCGCCGCCACCCGTGCGGGGATTGACTGGCGCTCCAGCCGGGCGTTGATTTCCTTTTCGATTCGCCGCACCTCGCCTCGTTCCCCATGGGCAACGAAGGTGGAGGCGATGCCGGTGGAGCCGGCACGGCCCGTGCGGCCCACGCGATGGATGAAGTCCTCCGGCGCCTGGGGCAGGTCAAAGTTCACCACGTGAGAGATGCTATCCACGTGAATGCCGCGTGATGCGACATCGGTGGCCACCAGGATGCGGTGCTCACCACTCTGGAAGCCCTTCAACGCGTTGTTGCGCTGGCTTTGGGTGCGGTTTCCATGGATGGCTGCGGCGTCGTAGCCCGCCCGTTCCAATTGCCGGGCCAGACGGTCTGCCCCGTGCTTGGTGCGTGCAAAAACCAGGAAGGTGCCCGCGGGATCCTGCTCCAGCAGGTGTACCAGCATTTCGAACTTCGCTTCCTTGGCGATTTCGTAGGCGTGCAACTCCACCTGGGCCGACGCCTCCGACGTGGAGCCGATCGCCACGCGCACCGGGTCGTTCAGATAGCGGTCCACCAAATGCGCCACGCTCTTCTCGATGGTGGCGGAAAAGAACAGCGTCTGGCGCTGCGCGGGAATGGCCGCCACGATGCGCTGGATGCTGGGCAGGAAGCCCATGTCCAACATGCGGTCTGCTTCATCCAACACCAGCACCCGGTTGAAGAAGGGCTGCACTAGCTTGCGCTGGAGAAAATCTTCCAGGCGGCCCGGAGTGCCGATGAGCACCTGCGCGCCACGCTTGATGGCGTCCAACTGGGGACGCTCGTTCATGCCGCCCACCACGCAGGCGGATCGGATGCCAGTGCCCTCGGCCACTTTCAGAAAGGTTTCCTGGATCTGGATCGCCAGTTCGCGAGTCGGGCTGAGGATGATGGCCTGCACGCCGGGACGCTTGCGTCCGCTCATCAGGCTTTCCAGCAGCGGCAGCACGAAGGCAAGCGTCTTGCCGGTGCCGGTTTGGGCAGTTGCCACCACGTCACGTCCGGCAAGGGCCGGGGGGATGGCTTTCGATTGAACAGGAGTGGGATGCACGAATCCGTGCTTGGCTAGATTGCTCTGCAGGACAGAGTTGATTGAAAGTTCAGAAAAGAGGTTCATCAGGACAAAAACGTGTATGAAGGAGGGAAAAGCGAACCACGGGCGGCCAACGACAGGGCGGGATGCAAGCGAACACTCTTCCTTATGATCTCAGTATAGCGCATTCCCGCGCAAAACGAGCCAGGATTGCGAAGAGAGGGCGAAATTAGGTCCGTTTTCTCGGAACGCAGCCGCCCAACGGCAGCCGATGAACGAAGGGGCAGCCAAGCCTCAGCCGCGCCGCAACCCGTCGAATGCCCGTCTACCCCCGCAACGCATGCAGGGTGGAGTAGAACTCGGGGAAGGACACCGATGCCGCTTCGGCTTCCTCGATCGTGCTTTCGCCATCAGCGGCCAGGGACGCAATGGCCATCGACATGGCGATCCGGTGATCCCCGAAGGAGGGGAAGCTGCCGGCGCGGAACTGCCCGGCGGGCTTCACCGCATAGCCATCCTCAAACTCCTCCACCTCAGCGCCCAGGGCGCGCAGGTTCCGTGCCATTGTGGCGATGCGATCGGTCTCTTTCACGCGCAGTTCGCGGGCGTCCCGCACCACCACACCCTCACGGCTGGCCGCCCCCAGGACACTCAGCACCGGGATCTCATCAATCAGCAAGGCCGTGAGATCCTTTTCGATGACGCCACCCTTCAGTTGGCTATGGCGCACCAGCAGGTCGCCCATCATCTCGCCGTTGGTTTGGCTGAGGTTCAGGATGCGGATGTTGGCCCCCATCGAAACCAGAAAGTCCAGCAGTGCCGTGCGCGTCGGGTTCAGGCCCACCCCGGCGATCTGAAGGGAACTGCCAGGTGTCAGTAGCGCCGCCGCCAGAAAAAAGGCAGCGGAGGAAAGGTCACTCGGGACCACCAGATTGCGGGCCTGCAGCGTCTGCCCGCCTGGAATGCGAATCTGCTTGCCAGACACCGCGAGCGACACGCCGAACTCGCGGAGGGCCAGTTCCGTGTGATCGCGGGTGCGTACCTTTTCCTCCACGATCGTTTCGCCCTCAGCGAACAAACCCGCCAGCAGGACGCAACTCTTCACCTGCGCACTGGCCATGGGAGGGGCGTACTGGATGGCTTTCAGCTTCCGGCCATGCACTTCCAACGGAGGATAGCGCTGCTCCCGGGCGACAAGTACCGCACCCATTTCCGCGAGTGGGTTCATCACCCGGTCCATAGGCCGCCCACTCAGCGATTCGTCGCCGAACAATTGGCAATCGAAGGGTTGGCCAGCCAGGATGCCGGCCAGCAAGCGCATCGTGGTTCCTGAGTTCCCACAATCAATTGGAGCACTTGGTGGAACCAACCCGCCCTTTCCGCGCCCCTGCACGGTGATGGTTGACCCATCGACATGGATGACGGCCCCCAGCGCGCGCATGGCTCCCAGGGTGCTATGGCAGTCAGCACCACTGGAATAGTGGTGGATGGTGCTTTCGCCTTCCGCAAGGGCAGTCAGCATCCCGTAGCGGTGGGAAATGGATTTATCTCCGGGCAGCCGAATAGAGGCTTCAAACCGGGAAAGGGGTGCAATCTTCTGTTCCATGAAGAAACCCCTAGTGTAGCCGATTCCCCTGAAGGCCCCACGGCATCGCCGGTGCGCATCAATGCAAACGTTGTCCGCCGCAATGCAGGCTGGCCGGTCGTTCCCGTGGCCACCCAAGCGAACCAGCAACGCAGATTCCAGGGGGCAAGCGGGTTGGAAAAGAGCAAACACTGCCCGACGTGGGGCAGAAGGGCCTCGGCAACGTGCCGGGTTCGAGGGCCTCAGCTACATGCTGAGATAGATTGAGGGATGAACTTGAACTTCAATGGGACGGTTAGCGCGGAATTCCTGGAAGCGGTACCCCACCCCGAACACCGTTTCAATGTAGCGTTCGCCAAGCGGCTCCAGCTTCTTGCGCAATCTGCGGATGTGAACATCCAGGGTCCGGGTGCGGACCTCGCGTCCATAGCCCCAAATCCGGAACAGCAGGATGTCCCGCGGCACAATCTCGCCACGGTTCTGCACCATCAATGCGAGCAGGTTGAACTCTTTACGGGTAAGTGGCACCTCCATCCCATCCAGAAAGACTTCTCCGCGATGGAAGTTGATGGTTAGGTGCTTGTCCTGGTAAGGAGGAATGAAGTGTGAAGTGAGATATCCGGCAAGCATGTTCGTGTTCTTTTG
>JALOKO010000524.1 GCA_025456495.1 Bryobacterales bacterium
ACGTACTCGGTGTAGATCAGCTGGCCGAGCGCCTTGGTGTTGCTGTAGTCGGGCGGCAGCCGCGGCGCGAAGGACGCCTGGATCGTGCCGAACTGGTGCCAGAGCTTCCCCCCGCAGTCGGCGCAGCGGAGCACGCCGGTTAGCCAGGCGCGTAGGTTGGGCTGCTGCCACATCTCGCGGTTGAGGTCAGTTTCAATGAAGCCCGGGGCGATGCAGTTGACCGTGATGCCGTGCTTGCCCCATTCAGCGGCCAGGCTGCGGGTGAGCCCCGCCAGCGCGCTCTTGGTGATGGCGTAAACCGTGATGTGCGGCAGGCCTACCACCGACATGAGGCTGCCCACCGTGATGATGCGTCCGCCACGCCCGCGTTCCACCATCCCCGCACCTACGCGCTGGGTGAGTTGTACAATGCCGTGGAGGTTGGTCTCCAGCAGGCGATCGTACTCCGCGCGGGTATAGCTGGCGAAGGGCTTGCGCTGGTTGGTTCCCGCCACATTGACGAGGATGTCGACGGGCGGAGCAAGCGCGGCCAGCGCATCGATGGATGCGGCATCACAGATGTCCAGCGGCATCGCCTGGGCTCGGCAGCCTTCGGCAAGCAACGTGGCTGCTTCGTGTTCCAGGGCCTTCCCGTTCCGCGATGCCAGAATGACGTGCGCGCCAGCATGGGCCAGGTCCCGGGCGATGGCCAAGCCAATGCCGCGGCTGGCGCCCGCAATCAACGCGGTCTTTCCTTCCAGGGAAAAGGGACCGGAAATGGACACAGCATTCCTCCACGAATCAATATCGCTTCTGTGATCGCAGGGCCAAACCGGCGCGCTAACGGCCTCCGCTGCCGGTGCTCCAGGTCACGCGACCCGCGCTGATGCGTACATCGCGCCAAGCCGCTTCAATCGCAGAACGCGCGGTGGCATGCTCGTCACTCTCCACGAACCCGATGGTGAGACGCGAAGGGACTTGCGTGAGTCGTTGCCAGCCCTCGGCGCGTGGTCCGCGGCCAAAGCCAAACACAGTCATCCCGCCATTGCCAAAATGCCAGTATTCATCGATGACATCTGAGTATTCATGCCTCGCGAGATACAGCACGCGACGCAACGCGGGATCGCCAAAGTACACCCACTCCGGTGGGGGCAAATCCCCATGCCAGGGCTTCGCCTGCGGGTGGTCCTGGCTGCGGTAGCGCTTGCCGCTGGAATCGACAAAGTAATCATCCTCGGTAAACTCGCCGCCCGGCGTGCCCTCATAGAGGACCCAATAGGGCTGCGGCCCCTTGCGGAACAGGGTCATGCGCGCGTGAGTAGGGAAGATATCCCAATCCTTGGCCCATAGGCCATCCTCCGTCTCGGCGCGGACGCGCACCCGCAGCGGACCCTCTGCAAGCACGCGGCCCGGCTTCTTGCCCGCGGGGCGACCTGGATGAAAGTCCGGCGGCGCTATGTTGGGAATGCCCCGATACTCGCCCTTCTCCTTGTTGCCCGGATGGTAGCTGATCCAGTCCTTGCCTTCGCGGTCAACCATGCTGGCGAATCCCCCGGACTGGTGGTGATAAAAATACGTGGCGTTGGGTGTAGTGAACTTCCAGGCGTCCTCACCTTCATAGACGCCGATGCGCTCAAGGCGCACACCGTGGCGAGGGTTCCAGTCATTCAGCGAGGCGTTGTCCCGGTTGAAGTAGAGGCGATAGAAGCGGATGGCGCCCGCCGCGGTGTCGCCTCGCAACAGAAAGCTGAGCGAACCGACGGTCGCCGCAGAACCGGGCGCGACATCCCACTGATAGGGGACATGCTCCTCCAGAATGTAGCCCGCCGGATCCACCTCCATCAGTTGCATCTGGCCCAGCAGGATGGATTCAGCGAAGCGTTCCGCGCCCAGATCCTCGAAATTCAGGTTGAGGTCCACCACGCGTTCCGTGCGAGCCACGCGCAGGGAATCCACCTCTAGGGGAAGATGGGGGCCAGACGGCGCGTGAATGGACTGCCCAGACGCAACTAGCGTCAGCAAGCCGAAGGACACCACCATGGCGCGCAGGCGCCCCATCGCCAAACCAAGAAAAGCAAACGCAGTGGAGTTCACGATCAATCTACCTGCCTCTTGCCAGTCTACTTCCGGGCGGCGGCGGGTGGGTAGAGCATTTCGAAGGACACGGCTCACCACGGAAAAAGTCTTGGCCAAGCAGGGTGGCAGCTTCGGCGTGTACTTGGGACGGCGCTAGTCGCGCACCCCGCCTACGACGCGGCGAGGGAAGATCTGGTCATCGAAGAGGCGCTCGCGGGTGATGCGTTGGGCGGGCCATTCCAGACGCATGTCGTTGGAGACCTCTTCCAGCATCTCCAGGGTGACCTGGCGCTCTGACATGGCAAAGGCCGTTAGCAGCAGGTTATCGGCGACGCCGTTGATGATGCGCGGGATGCCCTGCGTGCGCACGTGGATCTCTGCTACCACTGCCTCAGGGAACAGCTGCTTGGGTTCCTCGTGACCGGCCTTCCCCAAGCGGGAGTAGATGTAGCGGGCGGTATCGGGTTCCTCAAAAGGCTTCAGGGTGCAGCGGAGGGCGATGCGTTGTTTTAGTTGGCGGTAAGTGGGGTCGTCCAACACGCGGTCAAACTCGGGCTGACCGGCCAGGATAATCTGCAGCAGCTTCCCTGCCCTGTTTTCCAGGTTGCCCAGCAGCCGAATCTCTTCCAGCACTTCCCAACTCAGATTCTGGCTTTCATCCACAATTAGCACCGTGGTGCGCCCTTCGCGAATGTTCTGCAGCAACAGCTCGTTCAGCGCCAGCAGGACATGCGTCTTGGTGGGGGGATTGCAGCGGAGTTCCAGATCGTAGTTGATCATCTCAAAGAACTCGGCGACGGTGAGACGGGAATTGAAGATGGTGGCGAAATCGATGCGATGCTGCACCAGGAAGTCGCGCAGGCACTCCAGGATGGTGGTCTTGCCGGTGCCTACCTCGCCAGTGACTACGATGAAGCCCTTGCGGCTTTGCACGCCGTAGATGAGGTTGGCCAGCGCCTCCTCGTGCTGACGGCTTCGATAGAGGAA
>JALOKO010000525.1 GCA_025456495.1 Bryobacterales bacterium
CGGGGTGGCGCACGCGCGTCCTCTGGATTGTGCTGGCCGCGGTGCCCAGTCTACTGTTCCTGGCCGTCACCCAACAGTTGACGTTGGACGTTGCGCCGGTGCCCTTCCTGTGGGTGCTTCCGCTGGTTCTCTACCTGTTTACGTTCGTGCTGTGCTTTGAGTTTTCTCGTCTGCTGCCGCGCCGGCTGCTTTCGGTGCTTGCCGCCGCATCCGCGGCAGTTGTGGGGCTGGTACTGGCGATGCCCTATCTGTTGCCGGATTTCCGGCTGCAGTTGCTGGTGGTATGCAGCGGCCTGTTCGCCATGATGCTCTTCTGCCATGCGGAGCTTTATGCCCATCGTCCCGCCCCGCAACATCTCACCCGTTTCTACCTGATGACCGCATTGGGTGGTGCGCTGGGGGGCAGTTTCGTAGGTCTGGCGGCGCATCATTTGTTTCGCGGCTACTACGAAGTCTACGTTGGCCTGGCGGGATGTGCCGCCATCGCCGTCTTTCTTGAGTGGAAGCATCGCAGCCGACGCGACGGCGACTTTGAAGTTACCTTTCCTATTGCGGCGTGTGTCTTCTCTCTGTCGCTGGTGCTGTCGCTTCCGTTCCTGGGCGCGCAACGGGACGGGCTGCGCGTTGAGCGGAACTTTTTTGGGGCGCTGCGCGTGGTGGAGGGGCGCGAACATGGGCTTCCGGCTTGGCGCCAACTGGACCACGGCAGCACGAAGCACGGGCTACAATTACTCTCCCATCAGCGTCGCTGCGAGGCCGTCGCCTACTACAGCGCTGACTCCGCGGTGGGCCGGGTGATGCAGGTGCTGCACCGCATGCAGCCCTCCGTCCGCATTGGCGTAATCGGGCTCGGGGTGGGCACCGTTGCGGCGTACGCGCGCCCCCCGGATGCCCTGGTCTTCTACGAAATCAACCCGCTGATGGAACGCATCGCCCGTGAGGATTTCACCTACCTCAGCGAGTGTGCTCCGCAGGCGGCAGTGCGCATCGGGGACGCCCGGATCCTGCTGGAGCAGGAGGCGCCCAACGGCTTCGACATTCTTTTGGTGGATGCCTTCTCAGGCGATTCCATTCCTACGCACCTGCTGACGGGTGAGGCCTTTGCCGTGTACCGCCAGCACCTGTCGCCGGATGGCGTCATCCTGGTGAACATTAGCAACCGCTATCTGGATCTGCGCTCGGTTGTGCGAGCAGGGGGCGAGCGGGCAGGCTTGCAGAGTACCTTTGTCGGATCGAGTGAAGCGAAGGATCCGCACGTCTTCGCTGCGGTGTGGGCGTTGCTGGAGAAGAGCCCAGGGCTGAGCCAGGCCCTGGAAGTGCGTACGGCGTCCGCGCGCACGCCACAGCCCGCAGCCGGCTTGCTGTGGACCGATGACTTCAGCAACCTTCTCCGCGTTCTGCAGAAGTAGATGCGACCGACCAAAGGGCGGAAAGCCGATTGGATTCTGGTTCGCCGCAACCCGGCCCGCCCTATCGCGGTCAAACCCATGGTGAGATAGACATGATGAGATAGAACTGCCGCTATGACGACCTTCCTGAATGCGCGACCATTCCTGGCCCTGACGCTGGTGCTGTTGACGGCGGTCTGCATCGCCCATGCGGCGGGCAAACGACAGTCCTTTTCTGACTTCACCACGCCCTTACCCCTGCAGCCCGGCGATGTGCTGGTGCTTGGCATTGTGGGCGGCTGGGAGCGTTGGGATGCGCCGCGGGTCGTGCGTCTCGCAGCAC
Organism: Bryobacterales bacterium; assembly: GCA_025456495.1. GTDB lineage: Bacteria > Acidobacteriota > Terriglobia > Bryobacterales > Bryobacteraceae > JACTMJ01. The sequence continues at coordinate 1,732 of JALOKO010000525.1, forward strand.
TGCATGTGCGCGAGCAACGCTGGCCGGGTGTCTACGCTGAGACCGTGGAAAACCACGAAATCGGGCTGGCCTGGAAGTTAGTGGAGCGCGCCTTTGACTGGAATGGGAACGGCGCTCTAGACGCTGATGAGCGCGCCGGGGTTCGTCTGGTTCTGTATGGGCAAAGTCTGGGGGGCTCAGCATCGATGCGCTTCGCGCGCGACCTGGCCAAGCGCGATATCCCTGTCCTGTTGGTGGCAATGATCGACAGCTATGGTGGCGGAGATCGCGTCGTGCCGCCAAACGTTCAGGCAGCGCTGAACATCTACCAGCGGGATCACCTCTTCATTAAGGGTGAAAACAAGATCTCAGCGCAGTACCCGGCAAAGACACGCATCCTGGGTAACCATCGTCGCCACTACCGCTTCAAGGGCGGGCTCCTGTTGGGGAACATGGACTATGAAAAGGAGCCTCTCGCCCATCGCGTGTTCCTGGGCTCCCACCTGAAGATTGAATACGACGAAGTTGTGAACCAAATGCTGCGGCAGGCAATTCTGGATGCGATTCCCGAAGACCGGAAGCCTGCAACGCACTTTTGATTCGGTGGACTGTAGTGAAGTCAGGCGTTGTCTCAGCGAAGCCCTCAGGCTGCGAACAACGCGGCGTTGGCCACGAAACCGGAATTAGGCGATCTGCATTTCGCGCTCTTCCAGCGCCTGGCGGCAGGGAACAGCCACGTACTCAAACAGGTAGTTCAACGTGGTGAACGCGTCCGTGTAGTTGCGGGGGTCAAGGTAAGTGATGAAGTCCTGCGGCATGTGGAAGCAATCGCTCACTTCGGCCTTTTCCCACACCAAACCTTCGTCGTTACGGGTTAGGGCCAACAGGAAGGGAACGTCCATGCGCTGCTGGATGAGATCGAACATCTTGTGCGCCTGCAGGAAGGCTTGGGGGTCGTCGGCGGGGACCATCATGATCACGCCGTCCGCCCCCCGTTCCGCCATCGCCCAATTGATGTCCAGCATGTCAAAGTCTTCGGTATTGCGGCAGGGCAGGCTCCGCAGTTCCACTTCGACATCCTGGCTGAGGAATGCGCCGTATTCTACGCAATCCGGACCATTGCCTTCGATCACCTCGCCACTGCTGCGGTAATCGATTTCCACCAGCGGAGTCATGGACAGCGTTTCCAGGAACGTCGTCTTTCCGGCGTGATTCGGGCCAACCACCAGGATGTTTACTTTCTGCTTGTCGCTCGTCATTGCCTTCTACCCTTCGTGTTTTCCCGGGGGCTTGCGGGTTGTCCGCGTTGCCTTCCGGGGATGACCCAAG
>JALOKO010000526.1 GCA_025456495.1 Bryobacterales bacterium
CGCCGCTCCTCCATGCCCACCCGCCGCTTTGCGCTGTTCATGTCTCCAGTCTGTGCCTAGGACAGGGCGCCGACAAGATGGGTTTACGGGACGGGTACGCCTGAAGCACCCCGGCAAGAAACTCCGCATAGCTTGGCTCAGCTTTCGACGCCTCTTCCAGAAGGTTCTCCAGCCGCGCATCCACCGCCGTCAGCGAGAGCGCTTCCACCGTTGCCCGCAGTCTCTCAATCGGTGTCATTGCCCAGCTCCCGTAGTCTCGGCGTGAGCGCTGGCCAGGCTCTCATAGGCGGCCAGCGAGCGGGCCTCCACCTCCGGCGCTCCCTCCACCAGATGCACCAGCGTCTTGGCCGTGCCTCGCACCCCCAGCGGAATCCCCGCGTGGTGTTCGCTCACCCTCACCAGCATGTGCCGCCGTGGCGCCCGCTCATGCCGCGCAATGCACTCGCTGCCTTGGTGCACCTCCACCTGCGCGCCTTGCTCCCGGATCCAAACCTCTTTGCCCGCGTAGCGCCAGGGCACCGAATAGCGGCTGCCTTCCCAACTCACCATCGCATCCCGCGCGACCTTGCGCAGATGCTCCCCGGCATACGGATACGGCGGTCGCGTTCTCATCGGCGCCAAGTCCCCACGCTCCCGCTTCCAGCGTTCATCCACCGGCTCATGCGTCGTGCCATGCACGCGCCGGTTGGCTACCCTACACACCCACTCGCGCAACTGCGCGTTCAGCGCCTCCACGCTCTCCGGCTCCCTGCCTTGCAGCCCGCACAGGAAGTTCCGCCTGACGTACTTTACCCCCGATTCCACCTTCCCCTTGGTCTGCGCCCGGTAGGCACGGCACAGCCGCGGCGTGAAGCCCCAATAGTGCGCAAAGTCCAGAAACACCGGGTTCCAGACAATCTCGCCTCGCTCATCGGTCCGCTGCCAGACCGTCTTCATCCGGTCATAGAGAATCTCCTCAGGCACCCCGCCCAGGGCATGAAACGCTTCCTCATGCAGCCGCAGCAACTCGCTGAGCTTCGTCGATGTGGTGGCCGCCGCCGCCATCGCCCGGCTGTAGCCCAGCGTGAACACCAGCCCCCACAGCTTGCGCGCCTGGCCCTTGACCTCGATGCTTCCCAGGTGACCCCAGTCCACTTGCGCCTGCTTGCCGGCAGGCGTCTCAAAGCGCCGCACCGCCACCACCCGTGTGGCCTCCCGTTGCGGCCGCAGCCAATCGGTCAACAGCGTGTAGCTGCCCATGTAGCCCCGCTCGCGGATCTCCCGCAGCAACACCCGTGCGTTCCACACCCCAGCCTCCAGGCGCTCTTTGAGGTAGCCCTCAACGCTTTCCAGCTTCGACCCCCTCGCCGCCCGCGGCCCGTAGCGCGGTCTGCCAGGCCCTTCCAGCAGATACTTCCGGACCGTCTTGCGGTCATAGTCCAGAAGCTTCCCAATTGCGGCCACGCTCATCCCCTGCCGCTTCATCTCGCATATTTCGTCCACGTCTTTTCCCCGTATCAGTTCTCGGCCCATCCTCTCTTCTTGAGAGTGAACCGTCTCAGTGCCCCTGTTTAGGGTGGGGATTTTTCAACTGGCACTATGGGGATTTTTACACTGGCCGTGACATCGCCACGGGATTCTCTCCCTTTCGCGGGGTTCTGTTTCCGGCGACGCTCTCCTCAATCCCCCAACTCCTCCAGCCCTCAGCGCGAGCCCGGCGCCTTGGCACACCGCCTCCACCATCCCGGACCCCGATCCCCGGCAGTTCTCCCGTCGGCACGAACCGGTCCCAGGAACCCAGCCCACCCAGGGGGCGACATCCCCCACCGATCCTTGGCCCCCCGGATCCACATGGCCATCTGCCCAGCCGACGCTCCGATCCGAAGCCGCAAGCAAACCAGCCTTCCCTCGGGCCTGCAAGGCCCGTTCTGCGGAGCCCAGGGTGAAGCCCTGGGTGTGTATTGCCCCCTCGTCCGTGCGACCCTGGAAGGGGCGTTCAACAACTTTGACTATTTGCTAAACCATGGATTCCAAGAGACCAGCATCCCCGGCGAAGTGGGCGGGGAAGGTGCCATAAACGGCCCATCTCGTCATCCCGCCACGTCCCCATCAGCAACCCGGCGAATCGATTCGACACCACCTCGGCCATGTCGGAAACATCGGCCATGTCGGAAACGTCGGCCATGTCGGAAACGTCGGATCTGTCGGAACCTTCCGCTCCTCCGCGTCGCCCCGCCCATCCAAAACACCGCCCACGCCGCCTGATCTCCAGCGAGGTGTCTATGTCAGCCACCCAATGTCCCGTCCACACAGGCAAGCGCACCCCACCCGGTTACGCCACGCGAATGGCGATCATTGCCCACAAGGCTGCTGCGCAAGTACGGCTAATCCCAGCGCTGCGCCAGGTGCTCCTGCAGGATGCAGGTGTCCATGATGACGTGGAGTCCGGCAGCGCTGGCGGTTGCCGCGGCTTCGTGCTGGATGACGCCCTGTTGCATCCAGATGACCTTAGCGCCAATCCGGATAGCTTCGTCTACCACGGCGGGGACGTGCTCCGGACGGCGGAAGATGTTCACGATGTCCACTGGCCCGTCGATGGCTTCCAGATGTGGCCAGGCGGGAATCCCTTCGAAGTCGGTAATCAGTGGGTTTACCGGCACGATGTCATAGCCGTTCTTCAACAGGTAGCGGGCGACGCCATTGCTGGCGCGGCGCGGATCATTGGAAATGCCAACCACGGCAATGCGTTTGAAGGTACGAAGGATTTCCCGGGTAGTCACGTCAGTCCCCATGGTAGCGCGTTGTGGCACCACGCACAGGCCGCCAACAACCCACAATTTGGGGCGGCCCGGCTGCGTGGCGATCCTCCCATTCCAAGCACGGCTGGGCATCGTAGGCGCCGCCTGAGAACTGGACTTGCTACCAAGTGCCTAGTACAATCACCGACGACGCCCGGGTTACGGCCAACCGTGCGCAATACCAACTGGGGAGGTTGCGATGAGGAACGCTGGAATCGGCGTCTGGATGGACGGCCGTGGTGCGCAT
>JALOKO010000527.1 GCA_025456495.1 Bryobacterales bacterium
ATATAGCGCACCCGCTGCTGGAAGTGTGTGTAGCCCCAGCCGCCAGTGGGCAAGCTTTCGATTTCGATGTGGCTGTAGTAGGGCAGCTCGTCGCGGACCCCAATTACAAGACGGCTATTGAAGAAGGTGCCGCCCTGCGGGTTATATTTCCGGACAACATCCGTAAGGGCCTTTTCCACCTTGAAGGCCACGTGCTTGTTGTGCTTCCAGATGTCGTCCTTGCTGACGCCCAGGCCCATGCGCTTGCGCTCATCCACGCACCACTTGCAGAAACACCCTCCGGGCGGTTGCTTCAGGATGTCGTACCAGCCGCCGTTCAGCTTGTAGTTGGCATGGATCTCTTCGTTCTCGCGCACCACCTGTTCGAGATACGGCGAGTTCATACATACCCAGGGCCACTTATCCTGTACCGGCTGGCCGGTGGATTCCAGCATCAGCCACTCGGGGTGCTCACGCGCTGCCAGCACATCCCAGACCAGCGAGTAGTAGGCGTGCACCTCAATGCGCTCCCGGTTGAGCACGCGCACCATCTCGCCCATCATGTCCAGACCGGCGGGTAGCGTAGGGTGGCGCCGCGCAATCTTGGTGTCGTAGTAGGCGTAGCCGTGATGGCACTTGGCGAAGATGTTGATGCTGTTGACGCGGGCCTGCTTCAGGGTAGCCACAAAGGCCTCGGCATCAAAATCCGCGCCCACCCCCGGGATGAGTTCGCTGGTATGGAAATCCAGATGCACCTGCCGGTAGGGGATGGCCCGGACATCCACAGCCTGGAGTGTGGAGGCGGGATGCTGCGCCGCCAGGGGGCCTCGCGCTGTCGATGTCGCCATCAGAACGCCACTTGCCTGGGTAAGGAAATGCCGCCGTATCATCAGTCCCTCTCCATCTGTGCTTTCTTCTTCGTCTGCACCATCCGCCCAGCCGAAGGCAGCCGAAGCTCTTTATCATATCGTGCTCATGTCCCATGCCTACGGGAATCAGGGAGTCAGATCTCGCCCAGACCTTGGGCCGGACGCGGCGGGGGGACTCTCAAGGCATCCACAAGTGCTCGACAGGCGCCTCGGTGGGCTGCGGTAAAACGGCGTCGGCGCTTGGAGTTGGGACGAACGCCCGCCACTCCAGCTAATCTGAGGAGTGGCCATGATGCATCATCGCTTGTTGCAGTTGCTCGCTCGGAATCGACGCCTCCACATCGCGCCACGGATGCGGGGGGCCGCTGTGGTTGTTCTGGCCCTGTTGATTGTGGGGGTCAGCGGGCAGCTTCCGCTATGGGACCCCTACGTCTGGGGCGGACAACCCCTCCATGGACAGGTGCAACCCGGCGCAGCCTATCCGCTGAACTGGCTGTTGTTTTCGATTCCCCAGCGCGACGGTTTCCTGCGATATGGCGTCCTGGATTGGTATTTCGTGGTACTCCATATCCTGGCTGCGTCTTTCGCTTACTTACTGGCGAGGGGCTTGGGCGCCTCCAGGATGGCCAGTATCCTAGGCGGATTGATCTTTTCCTTGGGAGGATATCTGGGCCGCGCGGATTGGCCGCAAATGATGAATAGTGCGCTGTGGACACCTCTGGTGTTGCTGAGTGTTTTTCGCGCAGGCTTCGGATCGCGGCCCTTTACCGCGGCGGCTCTGGGCGGACTGGCATTGGGGCTTGCCTTCCTCTCGGGACATCATCAGGTGCCAATCTTCCTTTCAATTGCGGCCGGCCTGCTTTGGTTGGCGCTGCTCCTCCGCGAGGGCATCTTCCGGCCCCGGATAGCCTTGGCGGCGGGGGTCTTTTTTGCGGTCGCTGGCCTGATTGCGGCGGTGCAAATTCTGCCTTCCATTGAGTACGGCAGGGAAGCCGTACGCTGGATTGGACTCGATCAACCTGCGTCCTGGCAGGATCCGGTGCCTTATCAGGTCCATGAGAGCTTCGCCAGCCACCCGCACCGACTGCTGGGGTTGGTGCTGCCCGACATCTTTGACCATTACGATCACTTTGTTGGCTTTGTGGGCATGCTCTTGGTGGTGTTGGGGGTGGCTGCCTCTGTGCAACGGTGGGAGACGCGCGCCCTGCTAGCCCTGGGCGTGCTGGCGCTGTTGATCGCCATGGGAGGCTTCACTCCCTTTCACGGCATTCTCTATGCATTGGTTCCCATGGTGGAAAAGGCCAGGAATCCGGCGGCCGTTAGCGCCTTGTTCAGTGTGGCGGCGGCTGCGCTGGCAGCCTTGGGTTTTGACGCAATTCGTCGCAGAGAGCTGTTTGCCCACTGGGGAACTGCAGCCAAGGTGCTGGTGGCCATCGGCGCGGCGCTGTTCCTCTTGGGTTTCTGGCTTTACAAGAGCAGTAGCGGAACTTTCCCCACCGACGACCGTTTTCACATTGCAGCCCTGTGTTGCCTTCTGCTGGCCGGGCTGCTGGCGGCTTGGCAAAGGAACTTGGTCTCGGCCCGCTGGTTCAGCGCCGCGCTGCTTGTTTTGCTGTTGGTGGAGCTCTCCGTCTCCGCATTGCTGCCCTTTCCCAGCAAGTACGATGCGAAGCGGCCCGGCGCTTATCGCAAGCGCTTCGATTTCGTCGAAATTGCCGACTTCGTCCGGCAATTGCCCGGATTCCAGCGTGGCCAAGTGGATAGCAATGCGATCGGCATCGCCCTGGGCGACCTCCATCAGATCCCTATGTTTGAGGGCTATACGGCCAGCGTGCCCACGGCAATCTGGGACCTGGGTATGTCGCAGCGGCGGGTCTTGGAGCTTTATGGTGTTCGGGTTTGGGTGGGGCGCCAACCCCTCTACGATGGGCAGCAAGTGGTCCGCGAGTTCCCGGACGGATTCAAGGCCTGGGAGTTGGAGGGCGTCTTTCCGCGCGCCTGGATCGCAAGGCAGACGGTTTCCTTCCCGTCCATGGCTTCGTTTCGAAGCCAGTTTGATACGGGCGCCTTGGCGGATCTTCGCATCGCGCCTTTCGTTGGCGACGCCCCTGACCTGCCAAGCTGCGCCGACGCCGACGCGCCGGGTGGAAGCGTGACCATCCAGGACTATCGGATGAACAGTGTGCGTTTGCAGGCCAGCACGCCCTGCGGTGGACTGGTGATCCTCAGCGACAACGCGTTCCCCGGATGGAGGGCCTTCGTGGATGGTAAGGAAGCAGCCATTCACCAGCCTTACTCTTCACTGCGGGGCGTTGTGGTGCAGCCGGGTGAGCACCGAATTGAGATGCAATATCAACCCACCAGCGTCTGGCTGGGTGGGCTGCTGAGTATCCTCGGGCTTTTGCTGGCGGCCACTGTCTCGATCCTCGAACGCAGGCTCCCGTGGCTGGCCGAGTCGGCTATGCTGGATGCCTCGCCTGCGGAAACTCTGGGCGATTAGTCGTCACCCTTGCGATTTGGTGAGAGTTTTCCCGCGCTCAACCGACTATTCCCCATGAGGGCCTACGGGTGTTTCATGGCCCCGGGCATCAATATGGTCTCGCAACTCATCGTGAGGATCCTCAGCAGCGTGGATGTGCTACGGCACACGCTGCAGCGGCGTGTTCTTGGTGAGGACAAGGCCCTGGGCGCGTTGGGTGAGGATCTGGCGCACCGCTTCCTGCAACGGCGCGGATTCACCATCGTGGCGCGCAACTGGCGCACGCCACGAGGGCATCGCGAGGTGGATCTGATTGCCTGGCAGGGCCAGACCCTGGTGTTCGTGGAAGTGAAGACTCGCCGCCACGAGGAGTATCTGCCCGTTGAACGCGCCGTCGACAAGGACAAGCGGGAGAATCTCAAGCGGGCGGCGATGTCCTACGTGCTGCGCGCCCAAATCCCCTGGCAGCACGTGCGCTTTGATGTGGTGAGCGTCGTGCTGCAACCCGCCCTGCTGGTGCGTCATACCCCGGATGCCTTCCACCCGGACCGCGGCCAGCGCACCCGCCCCGTATATGTCACAGAGATTGAGGACTAACGCCAGCCCACAAGCAATTGCAGGTGCTATTGTCTGGCTTGCAAGCGCCAAACCAGATAGCCTTGCCGGAATTGAGGGTCGGCAATTCGCGCTTCCTCCACCAGATCGTATCCAAGCAACGCCGCGGCCTGTCGCATCCTTTGCTGTTGGATTGAGACCTCACCATGAAGCCCCGGGAATGCCACCAGACGGGTATTCGGGTTGCTGTAGATGGCGACGATGCGGTCGTAGGC
>JALOKO010000528.1 GCA_025456495.1 Bryobacterales bacterium
GACCCCGTGGAGGCGGCGGCGCAAGCGGCCGGGCGATACACGTTTCCGATCAACGACGCCATCCGTGCGCGGCTGACGTACTTCTATGGCGAGGCTGCGGCGCAGGTGCGGCATGCGGAGGCCTTTGAGATCTGCGAGTACGGTGGCCAGCCCACTGAGGCGGAAATCCTGCGGTTGTTTCCGATGCTGCCGCGCCGCGCGACCAGTTAACCGAACACCGCATGAGCGGGGGACCAACGGCATGTCCACGGAACATTCGCAACCCGGCGCGCTGCTTTACCGGCAAATTCCCAGCGTGGACGAAGTCCTGCGCGCGGTGGAAGCCTTGCGCGCGGCCTACAGTCACGAGGTGCTGACGCGGGAAATCCGCTTGCTGCAGGAAGAGTGGCGACGGCAGATCCGCGACCACCACACCTTGCCCTCTGAGGACTTCGCCGCCGCCCTGGCTGAACGCATCGCCAGCTTGGAGCAACCTTCGTTGCGGCCCGTGGTGAACGCAACCGGGGTGGTGCTGCACACCAACCTGGGACGAGCGCCACTGGGCCAAGCGGCGTACATCGGCGGCTACAGCAATCTGGAGTTCGATGTCCCGCAAGGCCAGCGGGGAAAGCGCGATGTGCACGCATCCACGCTATTGCAACGCATCCTGGGCTATCCCGGCATTGTGCTGAACAATAACGCGGCGGCCACCTACCTCATCCTGCGCGAACTGGCCGGCGGGCGCGAGGCCATTGTCTCGCGAGGGGAACTGGTGGAGATTGGCGACGGCTTCCGCATCCCCGAGATTATGCAGCAGGCGGGTGTCACCCTACGGGAAGTGGGGGCTACCAATCGGACCCACCTGCGCGACTACGAGCAGGCAATCAACGACAACACAGCGCTGATTGTTCGCGTACATGCCAGTAACTTCCGCATGGAAGGCTTTGTCGGCAAGCCGGCCTTACGGGAGATCACCGCGCTGGCGCACACCTATGGGATCCCCGTCTATGACGACCTGGGAAGCGGCAATCTGGTGGATTTGTCGGCAGTGGGCATTCAGGAACCGCTGGTGACAGAAAGCTTCTCCGATGGCGCGGACATCGTGAGCTTTAGCGGGGATAAGCTGTTGGGCGGACCCCAGTGCGGCATCGTGGCGGGCAGGCCCGACCTGTTGACCCGGGTGCGTCGCAACCCGATGTACCGGGCCTTTCGCGTCGATAAGCTCATCCTGGAGGCTTTAGCCAGAACGCTGCGGGCGGTGTGTCTGCAGCGCTTCCATGACGTTCCCGCGCTGCGCATGATCCTGACGCCGCTGCCCGAGATTGCGCAGCGAGCCGAGGCGTTTGCTGCCTCAGTCCGGCTTCCGGCACTACGGCTATTGGATGGCCGTTCCATGATCGGGGGCGGCTCGACACCAGAGCAGAGCCTCCCCACGCGGCTGATCTCCATCGAATGTCAAGATGCTCAGCGCGCCGCAGCCTGGTTGCGTGAACGCCCCGTTCCCATCATCGGCCGCATTGAGCGCGATTGCCTACTGTTGGATCTGCGCACCGTAGCGACCGAGGAAGAGCCATTGGTGCGCGAAGCCCTGGAAACACTGCCCGCTTCCCTGTTGGCGGCGGACGGGCGCCAGAAAGCCTAAGCAACCTGACGGCTAGTGTTCCGGACGCCGCGTGCCTCCACGGGGGGAGGTTTCGTCTGTCGCTTCCGCGGGCGCAGGCGGTGTCCAGGATGGGGACTTTCCCGCCAGAAACTCACCCAGATCCGTCATGGCAAAGCGCAATCCGACATAGAAGTCGCCAAACAGCGCATAGATGGCGCTCACTTCATCAAAGCGCATCTCGTAGATCAGCTTCTTGAACACCAGGGGGTTGTCGGCGAACAGATCCACGCCCCACTCCCAGTTGTCGAAGCCGATGGAGCCGGAGATGATCTGCTTCACCTCGCCTTGGTAGCGACGGCCAATCAAGCCATGCTCATGCATCATGCGCTGGCGATCCGCCAACGGCAACACGTACCAGTTCTTCTCCTCGCCGCGCTTGCGGTCCATGGGATAGAAGCAGCAGTAGCGATTCGGCGGGACCTCAGGCCAGAGGCGCGGCGCCATCGCCTTGCGTTGCCGCTCTAGCGTCTCCTCCACCCCGGCGTTCCACTCATCGGAGTACGGCGCGAAGCCCTTCCCGCTTAACTCGCCGTGCATCTTTGAGGTGGAGGCGTACAGGCCAAGCTCCACCACCGAAAGATAGGAATGCGAGATGTCAATGAAGTCGCGCAGGCGCAGGGAGTTGATGCGCATTTCGGCCTCATTCAGTTCATCGAAGCTGTCCCGAAAGTGCAGCAGCATCAGGTCGCCGCGGTGCCCCAGCAAGGAGAATGCCGCGGACTTCCCGCTGCCTTCCATCGGGCCCAACACGGCGCTGGCTTCCTGCAGAATCTCGCCCCTGGCGGCATCGGTCAACGCATGCCACTGGTTCCAATGGACGCGAACCATCTGATGCAGGGTGGCGGCGCCATCCAGGGTATAGGGTACAGCCGGCATGGCCATGGGTGTGTGGGCCTCCACAGGTTGAGGGCGATTTTCCACGGATTGAGCATGTGGGGTGCTTGCGGAATGTGTAGGACGATCCATTGACTTGGCAACCTCTAGTTCTTTCCTTCAGTGTATCCAGCCCCGGGCAGGGAAGCCGCGGCGCCCGGGGTGCTTCCGCTTTGTGAACGGTTTGTGCCTTGCCCTTCGCCGCAGGAGGAAGGGCTGTTCTGCTGTGAAACAATAGCGAAGGTCGCCATGAGTTCCTCTCCGTCCACCGCCAGCCCCACCACGCCGTCTTCCCTGCGCGTGCCGCCAGCTACCGTGGGCGCGGTGCTGCTGGCAATCTTGCGTGATCCAGGCCATTACCTGATTGCCCATTGGAACTGGAAGAGCGCCGTCACCAGCGCCATCATTCGCGGTCTGCTGTTCTTTTTCACCAATCTGTCGGCGGGCTTTTCCGCGGCAAGTTGGGCGCTGCTGCTGCAGTTTGTTTACCGTGCGGCAACCTCGGGT
>JALOKO010000529.1 GCA_025456495.1 Bryobacterales bacterium
CCAGGAACTGCAGGTACTGGGGCTGACCACCACCAACTACTCAGACCCCGTTCGCGCGGTGACGAACGCCGCCGAAATCCTGGCCTTCCAGAAGCTGGTGCGCATGGTGCCCATCGCCGAATCCGTGGCCCGCTACGCATTGGCCATCGTCCGTGGCACCCGACCCTCCGACGAGTTCGCCAGCGACATCGTGAAGAAGTATGTCAACTTCGGCGCCTCGGTCCGCGGCGCCCAGTTCCTGGTGCTGGCCGCCAAGACCCGCGCCCTTATCCACCAGCGTTACCACGTCACCTTTGAGGATGTCCGCACGCTGGCCATCCCCGTCCTGCGCCATCGCGTACTGCTGAATTTCCATGCCGAAAGCGATCGCCTGGATTCGGATTTCGTCCTCGGCAAGATGATCGAAACCATCCCCCAGCCGAAGGGGGATGCCTAGCCCCATCCCTTGCGCCATCCAGGCAGCCACGCCATGAAGCCACAACCTCAGCGCTTTCTTGACCCCCAGGTGCTTGCCGGCATCTCTACCCTGGACCTTGTCGCGCGCACGGTGGTGGATGGCTTTGTCTCTGGCCTACATCGTTCGCCCGACTTCGGCTTCAGCCAGGAGTTCGCCGAATACCGCCCCTACACGCCTGGCGACGATCCGCGCCACATCGATTGGAACGTCTTCTCGCGCACCGAACGCACATACCTGAAGCGCTACCACGGCGAAACCAACACCCTGCTCACCATCCTGCTGGACGCCAGCGCTTCCATGCGCTACTCCACCACCACCTTGAGCAAGCTGGATTACGCCCGCTTCCTGGCGGCATCCCTTGCCTATCTGGCCAACCAGCAGCGGGACGCCTTCGGCCTGCTGGTGTTCGATGAAGGCGTGCGCGAGTACATCCCGGCGAGCGCCCGCTTCGGCCAGCTCCCCAAGCTGCTGCATGCCATGGACCGAGCTTCGGAAGGCGCCCAGACTGATTTTGAGACGCCTCTGCTACACTTCCGCCAGTTCGTCCGCCGCCGCGGCATCGTGGCGATCCTCAGCGATTTCTACACGGATCCCACAGCCCTGGTCAAGCTCGTGGAGCCCATTCGCTACCGTGGCAACGACGTGGTGCTCTTCCACATTCTTGACCCTCGCGAGATCAACCCCAACTTCAAGGACATCCAGGTCTTTGTGGACATGGAAACGGAACGCAAGCTGGAGGTGTCGCCCGAATATCTGCGCGGCCCGTACATGCGCCGGATGCAAGGCCATCTGGACGCCGTCTCCGCCGAGTGCCGCCGCACGGGCATCGACTATATGCTGATGCCCTCCGACAAGCCCCTCGACGCCGGCTTGCGGGAATATCTCACCATCCGCCAGGGGAGGCTGTAAATGGGATTTCTCGCCCCTGCCCTTCTTGCCGGATTGCTGGCCGTCGGCCTGCCCCTCTACCTGCACCTGTTGCGCAAGCAGCAGAATGAAACCACGCCCTTCAGCACCCTCATGTTCCTGGAACGGACTGAGGAAACCACCACCCGCCAGCGACAGTTGCGCTATCTGCTGTTGTTCAGCCTGCGCACCCTGCTGGTGTTGCTGTTGGCCTTGATCTTCGCCCAGCCCTTCTATCGCCAACCGGCCGCCAGCGTGCAGGCGGATCGCCTCACCGTATTGGCCCTGGATGGCAGCCTCAGCCTGACGCGCGATGGCCTGCCGGAGGCGGCCCGCGAAGCTGCCCTGCGTGTGGTGAATGCCAACGCGGGCAAGCCAATGCAGGTGCTGAGCTTCTCGCGCGGCGCCACGCTGTTGACTGAGATCACCACCAAAAGTGACGTCCTGCGCGACGCCGTCCGCGCCTGGCAGCCTGGCGCCTCAGCAGGCTCATTGGCGGAACTGGCCCAGGCCGTCACCAGCATCCACGCCAATGAAAAGAAGCCCATTGACCTGCATGTGGTTTCTGATTTCCAGGCCTCGGCCATGCCCGCCACCTTTGAGGAATCCAGGCTTCCGCCGGGCACCGTGCTCACCGAACACACCGTAGGCGCCATGGCCCCCAACTGGGGCATTGATTCAGTGGTAGCCCCGGCGCGCGTCGCCCCCGCCGGCAAGGTGGACCTGCAAGCCTCTCTGGCCAGCTATGCACCCACCGATGCCACGCTTCCCGTAGGCGTTTACTTCGATAACCGCAAGGTGGCCTCCACCACCGTCTCCGTTCCTGCCAACGGCCGCGCCCAGGTGGAGTTTACTGCCCTTGAGCCTGGACCTCGCTGGACCCAGGCCGAACTTCGCATCGAACAGGACGACGCCCTCGCCGCCGACAACCGCTTCTACTTCGCCATCGAAAAAACCGATCTGCAAACTGTCGCCTTCGTGAGCGGAGCCTCCGTCAACCTTTCCGCCCGCTACATGGAAACAGCCCTCGCCGCCATTCCCAACACGCTGTTCCGCTTCCAGCAAATGGCCCCCGCCCAGTTGACTGAGCAGAACATTCGCAGCTTCGCCTACGTCATCCTGGAAGCTGGGCCGGGCGTGTTGCAGCAAACCGGCGCTGACCTTGTCCGCTTCGTCCGCTCCGGCGGCGCGCTGTTGATTTTGGTGCCCCGCACGGCCACGCCCGGCATGCCCCTCGCCGTCGCTGAAACCACCCTGCGCGCCGCTAGCCAGGGCACCGAACGCGGTGACCTGCGCATTGACCAGATGGACCCCGGCCACCCCGTCCTCCAAGGCCTGGACGGCATGCGCGGCGTCCGCTTCCTTAGTGCCTGGAACCTGGAAGAAGAGGGACTCACCGTGCTTGCCCGCCTGGGCGACAACACGCCGATCCTGGCCGAGAAGCGACTCGGTGACGGACGCCTGCTGCTGCTCACCAGCACCCTGGATTCCGCCTCCAACGACATCCCTTTCCAGCCGGTCTTTGTCCCGCTGGTGGAGCGTGTTTCCCGCTACCTTAGCGGCCTCACCGCCCGGGAACTCAGCCGCCGTGTGGACGACTTCTACGAGGTCCGCGTCCCTGGTATGACCGTTGCCGCCGCGGGATACGAAGTCA
>JALOKO010000530.1 GCA_025456495.1 Bryobacterales bacterium
GGCCAGTTCCACCTTGGCGCCCAGCTCTTCCAGGGATCGCTGGTCCTCAGGGGCCTTCAGTTCCTCAGGGGCCTTTAGTTCCACAGGGGCCTTCAGTTCCTCAGGGAATCGGGAGTGTGATACCTGTTGCATGGCCCGGGTGTGCGGAAGCGTCCACGGTGAAGCGCGACGGAGCACCTATCCTTTCCAAACCACCTTAGGCGGCCACTCCCGGAAGGCGACGACGCGAGCCGGGAGCAACGCGAGAGTAGACAGCGGCGGCCTACTTCTTGGCGTTTTCCTTGGCGGGCTCTTTGGGCGCGCTGGGAACGAAGCGTTCCACATCGTCGTGGGGCCGGGGGATAACATGGACGCCCACCAGTTCGCCCACGCGGCGTGCGGCAGCCGCGCCAGCATCGGTGGCAGCCTTTACGGCGCCCACATCGCCACGAACGGTGATGGCCACCAGACCAGCGCCCACATATTCCTTGCCTACCAGCACCACGTTGGCCGCTTTCACCATTGCGTCCGCAGCTTCGATGGCTCCGATAAAGCCTTTCGTTTCAATCATGCCAAGGGCTTCCATGCGTTAACCTGCCGTGCCTGAAAAGAGAGATATTCCGATTTTCCACGGTATCACAGGCGCTGACGGCGGACAATGGCATGCGGCTACGGCATGAATCCACGGCATGGGGCCGAGGCATGGGACAGCGGCTGAGAACTACGGTGTGAACGGACGGTCACCGCGCCGGGTGTTGCTGGTGTCCTCATCCACGCTGCCGGGGCGCCATGCGCGCGCGATGGTGATGTCGTGGTCAATGAGGGCTTGCATGTTGGGGATGTCCACGAAACCGACGCGGTTGTAGAGAAGGGGCTGGACATAGTGGCGGGTATAGGCTTCGGCATAACGTCGCCAGTGACTGCTAGCGCCTTCCAGAATGCGGACGGCCTCAGTCTGGTGGGGGATCGCGCCTGTCATGTCGAAAAGGGCGAGGGCGGCGGCGGCGCGGATCTTGGCGGCGTAATAGTGGGCAAGGAAGCCCATGCACTCCATGTCGTTGAGCGTGTTGGCAAGCTCAGTACCCGCCCGGGCCTTGTCCCCGATTTCCGCAACGATGGCCAGCGCGCGCAGGGCGGCGTCGCCCAACTGGTTGGCGATCTCCAGCGGGGAGGTGGCGTTGAGGGCCTTCCCGTTGAGGGTGGCCGCGCGCCATTGGCGAAGGTTGGCCACATTGCTACCCGGCATGGTGACCCCGGCTACAAAGTGGCGCACCGTGTAGAAGCCACTGGCGCGGGGATGGCTGAGACAGGCCTCGGGAAACCAGCGGAGATCAATATCGCCCCAGAAAAAGCGGGTGATGAGGGGGAAAACGCTGGAGGCAGCGGCCCAACCCTGTTCCAGCAACGGAGGAGGCGCTTCCGGAAAGTGCTGGGCAAGGATCCGCGTGAAGTGCGCGGCAGGAAGGTCTGGCTGAAAGGCCAGGCGTCCCCACAGCAGGAAACTGAACCACTGCTTGCGGATGACGAGTTCGCGGGGCGTGGAGGGATGCTTGCTGAGGAACTCGCGGCCCCAGATGTAGCCATCGGGTCCCATGTAGAAGCCGGCGATGCGTTCCGGTTCCGGGATGGCCTGGATGTAGGCGCGGGCGTAGGCCGCATCGGCCCAGCGGAAGCTGTAGACGTCGTCATTGCGGACGGTGAGCCATAGTTTCCTGCCCGCCGGAAGCTGTTTGAGGGCGTCATGGATGAAGGGTGGGTTGGGGATGGAATACATGTGGGCGATGGAGTACTTGAAGCTCAGCTCGAAGGTGTCCGGATACGCTTTCCATGCCTCGATGATGTCGCCCTGCGAGGTTTCGTGGAAGCGGTGGATGAGGCGGATTCTGCGATTGGGGGCAAGCTTCCTGGCGTCGAGGATACCCTGGCCGTAGGCGGCCCAAAGCCACTGCGCTTTGGTGTACTTGCCGCCATCGCGCATCTGCTCGCCGGCGGTGATGCCGATGCCGGCCAGCAGGGGGTAAGTGAGGACGAGTTCGCGGACGCTGGCGCGGAAATAGGCAATGGTGGCCTCGTTCTCTTGCGCGGGGGTGATGCCGTACTTGCCTTCCGCGCCGAAGGTGAAGATGTTCCAGGTGAACCAGAAGACCTCAATGGCACGGTCAGCCGCGTATTGCATGACATCGCGCCAGAACTGGATCTTGGCATCGATGGAGAGCTCAACTACCGTTTCGAGCTGCTGCAGCATTTCCGGGCGCACCATGTCCTCCCCGCGGAAGGAGAAGGTCTCGTCCATCCGCGCCCGGGTGCGCATGACATCGTTCAGCGCCACATCGGGGTATTCGGGGACGCGAACGAGAGAGGGGAACGGGTGCAGGTTCCACAGCGAAAGCACGTTATAGCGGTGGCGGGCCATCTCATCCAGGAAGTGGCGCCAGAAATCAAAGCTCCACATTTCGGCGATGTTGGCCTGGGCGGCGGTGGAGTTATCGGAGTAGCTGGGTGTACGGGCGTCCAGGGGAATGTTGAACTTGATGCCACGACGGGCGAGATGGGGCCTGCGCGTGGATTCGTCCAGCGCGTCCAACTGGCCAAGGCGCAACGCTTCGGCGACATCCAGTCCGCCGTACATGGCGCCGGCGGCATCGTTTGCGAAGACAGCGACGAGGCTGCGGCCAGGGTTACCGCGACGACGCACCGTGTAGCTTTGCACTCCGGCAAGGGCGGGAGTGGCGATCCCCATCGATTTCGCCAGGATGGCGCAATCATCAGGGCTGGCGGCGATGGCAACGCGGTTTCCCGGAGACCCGGCGGCATCGCCGGGTAAGGCAGCCAGGGGCTGTTCCGTGGTGGTAGCCGCAACCCGGGTTTGGGCGCGTCGTATCTCAGCGGCGGCAAAGCGTACGGGCGCTAACTGCGTGGAACAGTACAGCGAAAGAGGGACCGGCGGCGTAGTCATCAGCGCCATCATATTGGATTTGTCGCGCTGGTGTTCCATTCGGATCGACACCCTGAGAGCGGAAGCGCGGAAATCGGCCA
>JALOKO010000066.1 GCA_025456495.1 Bryobacterales bacterium
CAATCGTGCGCTGGACAAGCGGGTTGACCAGGATGATGTCTCCCAGCGTCTGGTTGTCAGCAGCGTCTACGAGCTTCCCTTCGGTAAGGGCCGCAAGTTCCTGTCGGGTGCGCCCACGCTGGTTGACCTGGTATTGGGAGGCTGGCAGGTGAATGGCATCGGCACCTTCCAGACCGGTCGTCCTCTGATGGTGCGCGGCGCCAATAACCTCACGGGCATCAACTTCCCTGACCTGGTGGCCGACCCCACCCTGCCTGCCAGTGAGCGTTCCGCGAACCGCTGGTTCAACACCGATGCCTTCCGGAACCCAGCCGACTTCACCCTGGGCACCGCGCCCTTCACGCTGCCCTCCACCCGCGGCCCCGGCCTGACGGACGTCAGCTTCAGTCTCTTCAAGACCTTCTCTTTCGCGGAACGCTTCCGCCTGGAGACCCGCTGGGAAATGTTCAATGCCCTCAACACGGTGAACCTGAACATGCCCAACACTACCTTCACTCCCAACCCACAGGGAGTGAATACCAATGCCGACTTTGGCCGGATCTTCAATTCGCTGGAGGCCCGGCGCATGCAGTTGGGCATCCGCTTGACGTTCTAGTTGAGGCAGAAGGAAACACCATGAACCGGCGTGAATTTCACTCGCTGGTGGCAGCGGGGATGGCAGCATCCCCGCTGGCCGCCACTCCGGCCGCGGCTCAAGCGGCCGGAGCAAATAACTCGGATCGATCGTTTGACTTCGTCGTCTACGGCGGCACCGCCGCTGGCGTCACCACCGCCGTCGCCGCCGCCCGCCAGTCACTCCGCGTCGCCCTCTTGGAGCCTTTCCACCACGTTGGCGGCATGGTTACCGGCGGCCTTTCGGGCACGGATGTCGGCAAGCGCGAGGTGATCGGCGGGATGGCCCTGGAGTTCTACCTCCGTTGCGGTCGTCGCTACGATATCCAGGAACACCTGCAGCAGATTGCCTGGATGCCGGAACCTCGCGTGGCCGAAAGCGTTTTCCACGAGATGCTGTCCGCCGCCAACGTGCAGGTGTTCTACCAGCACCGCCTGCGCGAAAAGACCGGCGTGGAGCTAGCCAGTGGACGCATCCGCTCCATCATCATGGAAAACGGCGCCCGCTTCAGCGCTCCTCTGTTCGCCGATTGCACCTACGAAGGCGACCTCATGGCCCAGTCCAAGGTCTCCTACACCTATGGGCGCGAAGGCGTGGCGGAATACGGCGAGAGCCTGGCCGGCGTCCGCGCCCACACGGAGCATCACCAGTTCCTCACCCCCATCAAGGCGCACGACGCCAACGGGAAGCTCTACCCCGAAATCAGTCCCGACCCCATGGGCAAGCCCGGGGATGGCGACAAAAAGGCGCAAGCCTACAACTTCCGCGTCATCGCCACCAACAATCCCATGTTGCGGATCCCCTGGCCAAAGCCCGCCAACTACGATCCGGCACGCTTCGAACTGCTTGCCCTCTACGTGCAGGGCGAAGTGAAGCGGCTCGGCCGCGCCCCCATCTTCAATGAGGTGGCGTTGTTCCGCCCGATTCCGAACCAGAAGATCGACATCAATAACCGGGGAGGCTTCTCGTCGGATTACATCGGCAAGAACTGGGACTATCCCGACGGCGACTACGCCACGCGCGCCCGCATCTGGCAGGACCACATCGATTACCAGCAAGGCCTTTACTACTTCCTGGCTACCGATGAGCGCATCCCCGCCTCGTTGCGTATGGACGTGCAAAGCTGGGGCCTTTGCAGGGACGAGTACGAAGACACCGGCTATTGGCCGCACCAGCTTTATGTGCGGGAAGCGCGGCGCATGGTGGGCGAGTTCGTCGTCACCCAGAAAGACCTCCAGACCGAAGTCACCAAGCCGGATTGGATCGGCATGGGCAGCTACAACAGCGACAGCCACAACATCCAGCGCATCGTCAACGCGCAGGGTTTCGTTGAAAACGAAGGCGACGTGCAGGTGGCGGTCACTCCCTATCAGATCCCGTATCGGGTGATGCTGCCCAAGCGCGAGCAGTGCAGCAACCTACTGGTGCCAGTGCCGTTCTCAGCCACTCACATCGCCTTCGCCTCTCTGCGCATGGAGCCTCAGTGGATGAGCATCGGCCATGCCGCGGGCATCGCCGCCAGCATGGCGCTGAAAGCCCAGCGGCCTCCCCATGAAATCGACGTGAAGCAATTGCAGCAGACCCTGGTGGAGCAGGGCGCGGTGTGGGAATACGCCGTCTCCCCGCAGAACAGCGCCATCAGCAAGTTGCAGCGACTGCTTTAGCGGCATTCCCCCCGGCCTGCACCGCCTTGAACCACCAACACACCGGAGACCCTTCGATGAACCGACGCGACTTCGCCAGATCCGTGGCAGCCTCTGCTTCCGTGCCCCTCGCGGCCGCTGCCCAAACGCCAGCAACTCCCGCGCCTTCCAGCTTCGATCTGATCGTTTACGGCGGCACTGCCGGCGGTGTGATGACCGCCGTCGCCGCGGCTCGCCATGGCCTGAAGGTGCTTCTGCTGGAGCCCCGCGACCACCTTGGAGGCATGGTTACTGGTGGACTCTCCCGCACGGATATCGGCCGACGCGAAGTGTTGGGCGGCTTGGCCCTGGAGTTCTACGCTCGCGTGGGCATGCGCTATGACATGAAGCGCTTCAACAACCGCGTGGCATGGTTCCATGAGCCCCACGTGGGCGAAAGCGTTCTTCGGGAGATGCTGTGGGAAGAGGGCGTCACGGTGCTCTTCCGCCATCCCCTGCGCGAACAGACAGGAGTGGAGAAGTCCGGCGGAAAGCTAAGCGCGGTCATCACAGAAAACGGCGCGCGTTTCGCCGGAAAGGTCTTCGCCGATTGCAGCTATGAAGGCGACCTCATGGCCCAGGCGGGCATCACCTACACAGTGGGCCGCGAGCCCGTCAGCCAGTACAACGAAAGTCTGGCCGGTGTCCGCGACCGCACCCCCAAGCATCAGTTCCTGGTGGATATCCCCGCCCGGAACGCCAGCGGCGCCCTCCACCCGGAGATCTCCCCTGACCCCGTCTCCAAACCCGGTTCCGGCGACAAGAAGGTCCAGGCCTACAACTTCCGCATCATCGCCACCAACGACCCCAACAACCGCGTTCCCTGGCCCCAACCCGCAGGCTACAATCCCGCCCGCTATGAACTGCTGGCTCTGCTGCTGGAGGCCGAACGCAAGCGCCTGGGTCGCCCGCAGATCTTCCACGAACTTACGCTGATTGCCCCCATCCCCAACCGCAAAGCGGACTTCAACAACCAAGGCCCTTTCTCCACTGACTATATCGGCAGGAACTACGACTACCCCGACGCCAACTACGCCCGACGCACCGAAATCTGGGACGACCACGTTCGCTACGTCCAGGGCTACTACTTCTTCCTGGCCAACGACCCCCGCGTTCCCGATACCCTCCAGCGCGAAGTCCGCCAATGGGGCCTCTGCCGCGATGAGTACGCAGACACCGCCCACTGGCCCCACCAGTTGTATGTCCGCGAGGCCCGTCGCATGGTGGGCGAGTATGTCATGGTGCAGAAGGACCTGCAGACTGACCTGAAGAAGCCCGACGTCATCGGCATGGGCAGCTACAACAGCGACAGCCATAACATCCAGCGCATCGTGAACGCCAAGGGTTTTGTTGAGAACGAAGGCGACATGCAGGTGCCCGTATCGCCCTATCAGATGGCATACCGAATGCTGCTGCCGAAGCGAACCGAATGCACCAATCTGCTGGTGCCGGTCCCCTTCTCAGCCAGCCACGTGGCCTATTCCTCGCTGCGCATGGAGCCCCAGTACATGATCATCGGCCATGCCGCCGGGGTGGCCGCCAGCATGGCCTTGGCCGCCAACAAACCAGTGCAGGAAATCGACGTCAAGAAGCTCCAAGCCACGCTGCTGGCTGAAGCCGCCGTCTTCGATTACGTCCAAAGCCCGCAGGACGCCGCCCACCGCATGATCCGGCAGAAGCTGCAGCCCAAAGGCCCTTACTCGTTCAATTGGGAATGAGCGGCGTTTCCCGCCGCTTCCCCTTCCCTCCACGTGGCCACTCCCACCCGCCGCACGTTCAGCGGCAGCATTGCCAGCAGGTTCACCAGCGTCGTATTGACGGCGATGGCGGCCAGCGCTACCGGAAGCTTTGGGTGCTCAGGGCGCGCGAAGACAAGGCCCCAACCCAGCGCGATGTTGGCGCAGTCCCACAGGAATGGGATCCAGAACACGCGCCAGGACAGCACGAAGGTCTGTCGGTGCTGCGCTCTGCGGGCGGTTGTTCCCTTGCCGCCTGCCAAAGACCGCGCCTGGTAACTGGGAACACTGCGCACCGGCTTGCCGTGAACACTGCGGGACAGCCAGCCCACCGCCATCGGGTAGCACACCAACAGGTTCATCCCCAGGTAGGCGGGAACGAAAAACAGGGGCTTGGCGACGTCCGAAGCGGCCATCGCCTCCCATAGAATCGGGTAGCGCAACCCCACCATCGCAAAGGGCCCCAGCAGCAGGGCCGCCATCAGCCCCACCAGCACCGCGTGCCGCCACCAGAGACGCCACGCCACGCGCAGCAGGTCCACGTAGGGCGTCTCCATCGTGGGTCAGTTCCTCTTGGTCGCTCGCGACGCTGGCTTCGCCTGCTTCGGCGCAGGCAAACTCTGCTCCACATGCAGTTCCGCGCTGGTCTTGTCAGCGGCAAAGCAAAGCGCATCCAGCGGGCAGGCCGGACAGTTCGGTTTCCTCGCCATACAGCGTGCGCGTCCATGCAGAATCAACTGGTGCGAGAAATCGATCCACCGCTCCCGCGGCAGTATGCGCATCAGGTCCCGCTCAATCTTCACCGGATCTGTTTCGCGCGTCAGCCCCAGCCGGCGCGCAATCCGCTGTACGTGCGTATCCACCACCACGCCCGTCGCAATGCCATAGCCGCTGCCCGCCACCACGTTGGCTGTTTTCCTCGCCGCCCCGGGGATGGTCAGCAGTTCTTCCATCGTGCGCGGCACCTCGCCCTGGAAGCGCTCAAGAACCACCTGCGCGGCCCCCACAATGTTCTTGGCTTTGTTGTTGAAGAAGCCCGTCGAGCGTACGATGCG
The DNA here is from genome assembly GCA_025456495.1 of Bryobacterales bacterium. Classification (GTDB taxonomy): domain Bacteria; phylum Acidobacteriota; class Terriglobia; order Bryobacterales; family Bryobacteraceae; genus JACTMJ01. The sequence goes on from JALOKO010000066.1 coordinate 5,087, forward strand.
CGCAACGTCCTCCACCTTCGCCCCGGCCATTGCCTCTACGGTAGGGTAGGCCCGGAACAACTCCGGCGTCACCATGTTCACACGCTCATCGGTGCATTGCGCTGACAGGATGGTGGCCACCAGCAGCTCAAAGGGATTGCGATGGTCTAGGGCGCACTTGGGGTTGGGGTGCAGTTCCTGCAGCAGGTCCAGGATCTGTTGCAGCCGCACGTCACGTTCGGCCTTCGTGCGCGGCTGCCGACCCACTGGCTTGCGTTCCGCCACCGGGGCCGATTTCCGCCTGATCGCATCCGGGGAGACAGACATTGAAGCGTGCTCCTTCGCGGTTGTGGACGATCGAGGGCGGGGCATGCGGCGGTCCTGGACCTCTATCCTAGCATTCCCAGGCGGACGCTTCGCAGTCGCATAGCCGCGTATCGAATAGCCGCGTATCGAATAGCCACGTATCGAACAGCCGCCTGCTGGGCGGTTCCGTATCGGACGGCCGCTTCGGCGGCGTTCGGCCGCGAAAGCCGAGTACCCCCATCACTGGGCCGGTTCGCTAATCACCAGGTCTGTCCGCACCAGGTTGCCGTCGGGCAGTTCGTACGGCTTCAGCGTCTTGTTCAGCGGAGCCTGCATCTCGCGGCTTTCATAGGGGCCTAGCGCGACGTCCTTCAAGTCGAAACTCACCATGGGGGTCTCATCCGCCGCCGCATCCTTGGGGCGCACATGGACAGTGCCACTGAAGGTGGGTGTCTGCGCCGCGCCTCCGTTCACAATCACAAAGCGGGCTTCCATCTGTTTGTTCTTGCCCGGCACAAAGCGCAACGCCGTCACGCTGAGGACGCGGTTCAACCGGTGTCCCCCGGCATTGCCGCCAGGACCCACCATATTGGTGGACGCCCCCAAGGCGCCCTTTGACTGGTCGTAATACTTGAACCCGGCATAGCCCAAGGCCAGGAATACCACCGCCGCCAGCAGCGTCACCAGGAACGGGTTCATGGGACGGCTGCCGTCAGCATTTGCGTTCACCGCGCCCGTCCGTAGTTCGTTGATGGGCGTCAGGCTGGCGCCCGCTGAGCCTCCATCCGGGGGCGTAGCCTCATAGGAAATCGCCGCCGCTGCGGGCCGGAAGCGGGACCCTTCGGCGTTCTCCTGCGCCGCACCCGGCCGGGGTGGGGCCACTGTGGCGCCGGAAAGATACGTCGCCCCCGTGTAGGTGCCGCCGCTCATCGTGCCGCCTTCAATCTGCATCAGGTTTTTGACGATGGGCGAGGTGGCTTCCACCCGCGCTGGACCCGTCTGCTTCAGGTAGGCCTTTTGCTTGTCGTACTCCGGGCACCATTCCGGGCAGCCATCGTATTGGGGTGGGATTTCTTTTCCGCACTTCGGACAAATCCAAGCAAACATCCAACCAGCCTCCCGCGATCTTGCGCTTCCAAGCAAGGGGATCCTCGGGCAACCTGCCTGGAACCCCACCACCTGTATGATGCCCGTCTCCGCCTTTTAGGATACAGCCAAACGATAAATCCCGACAGGGCAAGTTGTTACGGGGCGCAGACTGGTTCCGGCACGCGGACTGGTTCCGGCGCCCGGACAAACATCCTAGCGGGCTGCCGCCTCCTCCCTCACCACACGGAAGCCAGCAAAGTGCATGCGCGGGCTCCAGCCCAGCTTCGCGTCCGCAGGTGTATCCGCGCTACCCCCCAGCAGCTTGCCGCTGCCGTCTTCGGCGCTTACCCACTCGGCCGCGTTGCCGTCCAAATCAAATACTGGGTCGTCGCCCTTGCCCGCGAAACTCCCCACAGGCAGCAGCAAGTGGTCAGGATCCATGCCGTTGATGGTGGGCGCCAGGCGCACCGCGTCATCCGGATTCACATCGTAGCCCGCCCAGCGGTCCAGCGTATTTCCTGCCTTCGACCCGCGCAGATGGCTGGCCATCTCCTTCTCTGTCGGCAGGCGGAATTTCTGCCCCGTACGCGTGCTTAGCCACTCTACGTAGCGCTTGGCGTCCTCGAAGCGGATGCCGGTTGCCGGATAGTGCTGCGTCCCCGCCCGCACCGGATAGCTGGCGTCAAAGGCCGCGTATTGCGCCCGCGTGATCTCAAAGCGGCTTACCGTCAGCTCGCCCAACACCGCCATCTCTGGCGCCTCGCTGAGCTTTGTCCGGTGCAGCGCCCCGGACAATGGCGACCCTTGCTTCAGCCACGCGGGTGTTTCGGTCTGCTTGCCAAACAAGTGCCGGTCAAACCAGGCCAGCTCTTCGTCCACCTTCCGCTTCTGATGGACGTACTTGCGCAACCCGTGAGGCTCGCCGGGGAACAACAGGAATTTCTCATCCGTAATTGCCAGGTGCTGCATTGCCCGGTAGTGCTGCCAGCCCTGCTCCGTGGGCACGTTCGTGTCTTCCGTCCCAAAGAAAATGATGGTGGGCGTCTTCACCTTGTCCATCCGGAACAACGGCGACTTCTCAATGTACAGTTGCGGATTGCTCATCGGCGTCGCGCCCAGATAGTAATCCTCGAAGGCGTGGCCGAACATCGCGTTCCCCCAATCCGAAATCCAGTTCACGTCCCCGGCCCCCGCGCCCACCGCCTTGTAGCGGTCCGTCCGCGTACTGATCTCAATGCTGATGATGGACCCGTTGCTCCACCCCATAATCCCCATTTGCGCCGGGTCCACCAGACCCTTGGCGATCAGCGCATCCACGCCCTTCTCCACATCAATCCATTCCAGGTCGTTGTACTTGCCCCGTGAGATGCTCTCCACCCACTTCAACCCGTAGTTGCTGCTGCCGTGGTAGTTCGGTTTCAAAAGGAACGCGCCCCGCTGCGTGTACAACTGGTGCGGATAGGCCCAGCTTTCGCGGAACGCATCGCGATCCACACCCGACGGTCCGCCGTGAATCATCACCACCAGTGGATACTTCTTGCCTGCGTCGTAGTTGTGCGGGTAGTAGAGAATCCCCTCCACCTCTTCGTCCAACGCCCCGCGCCAGCGCACCGTTTCTGTCTTGGCGATGGTCTTCTTGGCCAGCCCGGCGTTGATTTCCGTGATTTGCTTGGGCGCCTCCAGCGCGGCTCCATTCAGCTTTGCGGCGTACCACTGCCCGGGCACGCTGGCCGTGCTGTAGTCATAGGCCAGCAGCCCATTCTGCATGGAACTGCGCAAGGCGGTCACATTCGCCGCATGTTGGCCGGTGAGGTTCTGTCGCACCAGCGCGCCGTTCTCCATCCGGTAGCGGGCCAGCACGTCCCGCACCCCATTGGCCAGCGACACCACAATGCCATCCTCAACAGGCGCAATGCCGGAACCCACGCCGTTTTCCCAGCTCAGATCCATCTCTCGATGGCTGCGCGCCGCAAGGTCGAAATAGTACAACTTGTCAATCGACCCACTCGTGTACACCGGGTGCGTGGAGTAGGCAGCCGTAAAGTAAAAGCCCGCGTTGTCAAACCGGAACTGCACCTCGCCGGGAATCATCCGGGTATTCGGGAACAACGGTTCGGCGGTTCCCTTTTCGAAATCATGCAGGATGGTCGCGGGCGGGACGAGTTGGTCATACACATACCGGCTGGACCGTGCGTGCAGCGTCACCGCATACTTGCCGTCCCAGGAAACATCTACCCGCGTAATGCGGTCCGCATTCTGTGTCAGGCGCTTGGCCGTCTTGTCCTTCAGCGAAAACCGGAACAGCCGTACCGGCTCCACGTGCGGATCATCCACCACCCGCGACGTATCTTTGTCCTTCTTCGTCTGCTGGGAGAGAGCGCTGCTATCCTCCGCCGCCACCAGCAGCAGGGCGTCGTCGTTCAGCCAACGGAAGGTGTTCACCCCCTGGGCCATTGAGGTCAACGCGCGCGGTTCCCCTCCACGCAGGTCCAGTAGCCACACCTGCTGCTTGGGTCCATCGCTGCTGCCGCCCTCGTCGCTGCCCGCCGCCTTTCGGCTGGAGAGGAAGGCCACCTGCTTGCCGTTCGGCGAAAACTGCGGGGCGGACGACGATTCGTCGCCGCGGGTCAACTGCACCAGGTGGTTATCCGCCAGATAGCGCAGGTAGATCTGCGACACCGCGGTTCCTTTCTTGGTGTCCATCTTCGATTGCGCCCACACGGCCATCGTGCCGTCCCGGCTCAACTCCAGCGACGCAGCACGCTCCATCAACAGAATGTCGTCGGTGGTCCAGGTAGTGGCAAACGAAAATGCGCTCAGTGCGATGCCAAGCAGGCAGTGAGCCAGGCAGAGGGCTAGGTGACGTTTCATCAATCGATTCCCGGTTGAACGTCGGCTGCGGACATCCATGGCCAAGCGGCGCCGACATGGTTTCAGTGTCGCACAGGGCCTTCTAATGGGGTGAAGGGGAGATCTGCCAGGCTGAAGGGGATTTCTAACGGGGGGGGGGAACAGAAAAGTCAAGCCGGGGCTCGCCGGATAGGAAGGAATAGGGCGTGTCGCATCCAGCGGGACAAAGGGAAGCCGTCGGCGTTCACCCATCCAACGACAGCACTGGGGGGTCGCTACCGTTCGCGAGCCCCCCAATGGAAACGCCGGAAGCGCCTACTTCTTCTTCTGCTGCTTCTGCTGACCCACACGCACCTTGTTGACGCTGGCCTTCATGTCTCGGTAGGCCTTCCAATCGAACCGTTCCGAGGCTTCCTTCAGGTACTGATCCACATCGGTGCCCTTCGGCAGCACAGCCATCAGGGTGGCGTGCTCAGAACCGTCGACACTGGTCAAACGATAGCGCTTTACATTAGGAATGGACATAGGAATTCACCGCGAGCAAATCTGCTCCTCTATCAGGATAGTATGCTTCCCCGCATCCCGTCCAATGGCCCTGCGAATGGCCGTCCGCAACCTGCCCTTCCCCTTGTTGCCCATTTGACGCGACAATGAAGTGGGGGGCACTCAGGGTTCCCCCGTCCCCAACCACCTCATGCATCTCTCAGAACCACAGCAACGTCCCACCCATTGCACCTGCGGCACGCGCCTTGTCGACGATGCACGCTTCTGCCATCGCTGTGGACGCCCCGTGTTCGGGGAATTGCAACTGGAAAGCGACGAGGACCCCCAAGTCTCGCCGGAGGCACAAGGCCAGCCCGCGAGCTCCTCCCGCGTGGGCGCCACCCCGGATCTCGACGCCAGGGACGCTGCTTCTCTTCCCGCTGCGGAACTGGTGTATGACGGCCCCCCGGAGCCCATTGACCTTCGTAATCGCATGGCCGTGCGCCTCGCTTTTTTGGCGGCTGCCATGCTCTTCCCTCTCGTCCTGCTGCCCGCGCCCCTCCTGATGAAGTCCGTGTTGCTGGCCGCTGGCGGCTTCTTCGCCTCCTGGATGTACCAGCGCCGCACCCAAACCCGCCTGGGCTATCTGAATGCCTTCCGCCTGGGTTGGATTTCCGGCTTGATGCTCTTCCTGCTGGTGCTGGGTTTCTACGCCATTGCCATCGCCATCATCAGTTTCAGCGGCGGCAACCTGTTCAGCCAGTTGCTGGAAGCCATGCAGGTCTCCGGCGCGGCCGCCTCCATCCCCGAAGAGCAACTCCGGTTGATGCGAGAGGTCTTCTCTGACGGCGCCAAGCTCTTCATGATGCTGCTGGTGGCCCTCTTCCTGGTCTTCCTGTACTTCACCGCACTGGCCGGATTAGGCGGCGCGATGGCCGCCCGCATGGGCCGCACCACCCCCCGCGCCCACTAGGTTCGCTTGGCCCCGCGGGTGGACGGCCTCAAGCCCGCGGCACAGCAGCAATCGCGTCGATCTCCACGGCAACGTCCTTCGGCAATCGAGCCACCTCCACGGTCGCCCTCGCCGGAAGACTGTTGCCGAAGAACTCCCCGTACACCGCGTTCATGGTTGGGAAGTCGTTCATATCCTTCAAATACACCGTTGTCTTCAAGACGCCCGCCAGGGAACTACCCGCCGCTTCCAGCACCGCCTGCAGGTTCTTCAGCACCTGGCGGGTCTGCGCCGCGACATCGCCCTCCACCAGCGCACCGCTGGCCGGGTCCAGCGGAATCTGCCCACTGGCGAATACCAGCCCACCCCAGACCACTCCCTGCGAGTAGGGTCCAATCGCCGTCGGCGCGGCTTCCGTCTTCACAATCTGCTTCATCCCAAGCCTTTCCGGGC
>JALOKO010000531.1 GCA_025456495.1 Bryobacterales bacterium
CGCACAACTGGTCTTGCAAAGACCCGCTCCCGGAAAACAGCCTCACTTGCTAAAGGCGTAAGATCGTCTCATCCGGGTCACTGGATTGCGTCTGATTCTTCACCCAGGACAGCCAACCCAACCGTGGCGGTTCCGCCGCGTCGCCCCCCAGATGACAGGCGGGCACACTCGCACGGTCCAGGATCAACTGCACCTCGTACTCCATCCAGTCTCCAGCCCAGAAGCGCACCAATGACTTTAGTGGAGCATACGCCGCTCCATCGGGTAGGAAATCCTTGTACTGCGCCAGGGTCAGCGGACCCATGCGCACCCGGATCTTGGATTGGTGGCTGTACACCTCGTCCCCAACCAGCGCGCCAAATCCCAGTTGTCGCGACACATCGTAGCCCCAGTCCTCCAGTTGACACTGGGTCCCGGAGTCGATCTTATACCAGGCGCCGACAAATTGCTGCACGCGCACCGGAACGTCAAAATAGTCGGCCAGCAACTGTTCCAGCCCCACTGCGGAGCGGGGCTTCTGGGCCATCAAGCCGGCATAGAAGATGACGGTTTCATCCCGCACGCCCAGGCGTTGTTGCAAGCCCTTCGTGCCAAGGCCAACCAGATCCAGCAGGTTTCGCGAGAACGGATCCATGCCCCCGCGTTCGTAGGCGATGCCGTAGTGATACTTCTCCCAGGCGCGGTAGAACAGGCTCACCATGCGGTGATTGAACACATCCAGAAACTCAGAAAGAACGCGGTCCTTGGCGCGCAGGCGATCCATCACCAACGTGGTGTAGTAGTGCGGCAGCACACCCATGGGCCCGGTCATCCCCATGAAGTTCACCAGTAAGAACGGAGCCGCGTCCTCTTTCCAGATGGCGTTCTGGATGTAGGACGCAGGGAAGCTCATGCTGGCGTGAGCGCCAATCCTCACCACTTCCTGCTTCGGCGGAACGAAGTATCCAATCGCTCTCCGGCCGGGCTGCAGCCGTTCCAGCACGCGTACAGCCTGGAAAAACTCAAAGGTCTGCGGGGTTTGTCGGAAGACATCCGCAATGGGCACTTCCCTCGGCTTGGCCAGGGAGTACTCGGCGGTTAGAGAAGTACCTGCTCGCCGGCTCTTGGGGGCCATTCGCGCATTACCTCCCTTCTTTGCCGAGTGGAGACCACGAGTTGCGAAAAGCTGTTCATGGCGGCGTAGTTGCCCAGAAAGCGCTCCAGGACGCTGGCGAACAGGTAAACGCCGCCGCCCACAAATTGCGTTTCGTCAAAATCCATGTGAACGCGGACACCGCGCACGAAACTGATGCCCGTTTCGCTGACGATCCGCGCGAAGTGGGGCTCGCTACGGACGCCGTCAATGCCCAGGATTTGTTTCTCCAGATAGGTGGAATCAGAGAAATTGTATAGCTTCAGAATTTCCTGAAGCGCTTCCTTCCCATCCGACACTAAAGACAAATAGTTCAACGACAGGTGCGAAATCAGACGCCACAGCAATCCCCGTCCCACTGGCGGCGGGACAGACCGTGTGGGCTTGCGGAGCGCAATGATCTTCTTGATGGCCGAAAAACCCTCAATCTCGAAATCCCCTTGCTCATGACCAAAGGAAAGCCGTGAGGGCAGGTCGCGATTGGTGCAGGTACAGCGCACCGTAAGTGTATCCACATTGGGAACCAGGGGCCGGTTTGAGAGGTCCACCAACGAGATGTACATGTCGGTGCCGGTGTCGTTGGGCCGGTTGGAAGCCTTGCGGGTGGCCAGCCAGAAGGTCTTGTTCTGATCCCGTAAGGTGGCGTGCCGGTAGGAATAGAAGGGCTCGTATTGAATCACTTCCGTGCTATTGGGGCGCGAGCTCACCACATCGTCGATGGAGAACACCTCCAGGGCAGCCTGGCGGCGCTGGTCAGCGATCACAGGATACTCGTGGCGTTGATGGTTAATCAGAATCGGCTCAGCAGTCTGCTGGAACAGGTTCACTGCGGGCGTGCAATTAAGGCGGACTGTCTTGCTGCTGACGCCCACCTCCAGCGCCTGTTGTCGCTCAGGCTGGTCAAAGCGGCTCAACTGGAAAACCACCTCGAAGGAATCGTCGAACCCGGCCTCCTGCAGCGCCTCCAATTGCGACAGTTCCAGAAAGAAATACTTTTCTGGAAACGCGAAATATTCCTGAAGCAGACGGTAGCCCAGGAAGGATCGGCGCGTGTACGGCAGCAGTCCCTCGTCCTGATCGAAGCCCACGGCACGCAGCGCGGACGGCGGCAAGGGGATGGCTCGGGCGGCGCGGTTCTTCGGGTTGCGCAGCAGGATCTCAAAACAATTGTTGTTCAGCAGTTCATACAAAGAGTGCACCAGCGACGCTTCCCCTTGCAGGTAGAAACGCAACTTGTCCATCTTCAACTGATCGAACTTCACGTCGGGCAGCAATTGGAACTGCAGGCTAAGGACTGCCGCGCAGTCCGCGTTCTTGATCACCGGGTTCAGCCGGTCAGGCGTTTTCCACTCAGCGCTGTTCAGCGTGACGGGCCAGAGCGTGGTGTCGTAGCAGGTCTGGAACTTGCAGGCGAGATTATTGACACGACGCGAATACAGCACGGTGTCGCGGGGTATCTTCATTCCCGCTGACTGTTTGCCCTGCTCTGGATCCACAAACATCTCGACAATCGTCATGCACGGGATAGGCCGTACGTAGTGCGGATACAGCGTGTTCAGGAGGCCCTGCGTGATTTCAGGGAACTCGTCGTCCAGCTTCAAATGGATGCGCGCCGCCAGAAAAGCGAAGCCTTCCAGCAGCCGCTCTACGTGTGGGTCTTCGCAACGGTCCGGCTCCAGCAGCAGCCGCGACGCGATCTTGGGATACTTTTCGGCGAACTCCGCCCCCAGTTGGCGCAGGTAGGTGAGTTCGCGTTCGTAGTAAAGGAGAACGTCTTCACGCACCGCCGTCTCCTCGTACTTCCACTTCGCCCGAGGAAAGCTCCACCACCGTGTCGAAGCGCACTTGTTCCGGAGCAGGAT
>JALOKO010000067.1 GCA_025456495.1 Bryobacterales bacterium
TCCCTGCTGCCGCCGTGACGGCCGAGGTGAAGGACGTGGGATGCCTGTCGCGGCTTCCACTGCGCTGTGCGCCCACCTATCTGGTGGAAGGCTCACTGCGCTTCCGCAGGTTCTGCCAGCAATTGACGGGGGCCCCGTTGCGCAGGCTGGTGTGCGCGCCCCGTGAATCGCGTCCCATGATGGATGCGGCGGTCTTTCTGGCCAGTGAGTTTTGCCAGCCTTTGGTGGAAGCAGTGCAGAACTGCATGATGCTGGCCGGCCTGCCGCAGGACCACGCCCGAGACCTGACCGCCGAGATGCTGGAAGAGGCCATTGTCGACGCGCGCCACGCCGGCAGAAAGCGATGGACTGGCATCCTTCAGCGCGAAGACCGCTTGCGTTTCCACAGCATTCTGCAGTCACTGCAGCAAGAGAACGAATTGCTGGCGAACCTGCTGTATCACTACGCGCAGCACGGCCTGGCGGCCATGGGGAGAAGCACGCAGTGGCTACCATCGCCCCAAGCGGCGGCCCCCACGGCGGCCAACGACGAAGGCGCGCCCTAGGCCCTGGCGCCCAACCACAGCCGGCGCCTGTTCCGTATGCGTACGCCACACGCACGCACAAGCGATGCCAGGTCAGCGATGGCAGGTTAGCGATGGCAGGTTAGCGATGGGATTGTGTCAGCGATGGAAGCGGGGGCCTTCGCGGCCCGGCATGTTAGTTTGAAAGGTTGGCGCAACTGGCGCGGAAAGCGTAGGAATCCATGATGAAGGCGGGCGTTGTGGGGTTTCGCGGTTACAGCGGGGCCGAGTTATTGGGTTTGTTGGCGGGCCATCCCCACGTGCAGCCGTTTCGGATGGAGCATCGGGAAGAGGCGTCCGCCCCGCCCGCGCCCCGTGGACGGGCTGCCGCGAACACCCTCGCCGCCACGGCGGAAGCCGCGCGCGATGCCGACCTCGACGTGGTTTTTCTGGCCACGCCGCATGAAGTTTCCATGCAGATGGCGCCGCAACTGCTGCAGGCGGGCCTACGCGTGATTGACCTTTCCGGTGGCTTCCGGCTGCGCTTCCCCGAGTTGCATGAACGCTGGTATGGACATCCGCACGAGGACCCCAGCCTTCTGGAGAGCGTCGTGTACGGGTTGCCCGAGTTTTATCGCCAGCAGATCCGGGGCGCCCGTTTCGTCGCCAATCCGGGATGCTATCCCACCGCGGCCAACCTGGCCCTGCGTCCGCTGCTGCAGGCGGGCCTGCTGGACCGCGCCGTCCCGGTGATTTGCGACGCCAAGTCCGGCGTCAGTGGCGCGGGCCGGAAGGCCAGCCTCAAGACCAGTTTTTGCGAAGTGGGCGACAACTTCAGCGTGTATTCGGCGTTTGGCCACAGGCATGTGCCGGAGGTGCTGCAGCATTCCGGCCTGGAGGAAAGCCACTTCCACTTTGTGGCGCAATTGCTGCCTACGCCGCGGGGGATTCTGGAGACCCTCCATGCCCGGTTGCAGCCGGGAGTGGACGCCGCCGCCATCCAGCGCTGCTATGACGATGCCTATCTGGATGAGCCCTTCGTGCGGGTCTATGACGCGGGCGCCCTGCCCGACCTGCATAGCGTGCAGCACACCAACTTCTGCGATGTGGGCTTCACCGTATCGCCCCTCGGCGACGCCCTGCTGGTGGTGGCGGCCATCGACAACCTGGTGAAGGGCGCCGCCGGGCAAGCCGTGCAGAACATGAACCTGATGCTGGGCTTTGAGGAAACGGAGGGACTGCTGTGAAGCTGCTGATCAAGCTGGGCGGCGCATTGTTGGATGAGCCCGCCTCGCGCCTGCGCATCGCCACTGAGATTCGCGACCTCGCCGCCCAGGGACATCGCGTGGTAGTGGTGCATGGCGGCGGCAAGCAGATGACCCGCCTGCTGGAAGCACAGGGCGTGACCAGCCAGTTTGTGGACGGCCTGCGCGTCTCCTCGCCCGCTGTGATTGACGCACTGCTGCAGGCAGTGGCCGGCCAGGTGAACAAGCGCCTGGTGGCGGCCTTCCGCCAGTCCAACGTCCCTGCCGTGGGTCTCTCCGGGGTGGACGGCGCACTGGTGGACGCCGAACAATTGCGGCCTGAATTGGGTGCGGTAGGCAACCCTACGGCGGCGCGTCCGCTGGTGCTGGATACGCTGCTTGACCAGGGCTTCCTACCCGTGGTTGCCTGTGTCGCCTCCAACGCATCCGGGGAGATTTTCAACGTCAACGCAGACCAGATGGCCTGTATCTGTGCGGCGGCCCTGCCGGCTGAGCAACTGCTGTTCCTCACCGACGTCGAGGGTGTGCTGGACGCCGCCAAGCAGCGGATTCCCTATCTCTCAGTGGACGATTGCCGGGCGCTCATCCGGGAGGGGGTGGCAGTGGGCGGCATGCAGGCCAAACTTGAGGCCGCCTGCCGTACCGTGGAAGCCGGCGTTGAGGCCATTCGCATTCTGCCCGGGTTTCGCCAAGGCGCACTTCGGGACGCACTGGCTGGCCTGGATATCGGCACCGCCATCCGAACGGGCCCGCCCCCTTCTGTGACCGAATAGTCGCTGACTCGAAACAACTTCGTCATTCCGGCGTTCGACCAGCCATGCCCTGCGCGTATTCTGGGGACTGGAATGCCCCACTGAACCCCTCGCCCTCAGCACAACGCCCGTCCTTGCGATTCGCTGCGCATGCCGTTACTGCAAATGCAAAAACTTCATTGTAAATTCATGGTTTGCGCATGAGTTCGTAAACATATCGTTGGTAAATTGTTCATCAAGGGCAGAACACCCGGTTTGGTTGTCGCACCGTCGTTCCGCAACGGAAAGGAAGAGACATCAGTATGGTCTTTCAACTCAGTTACGCGTGGTCCTCGGAAAAGACGTTCACCGGAGCGCGCAGTGGCGTTTCCCTGCACAGCCACACGTCGGTGTCGAAGGAGTCCATCGGCATCCTCTTCGAACATGGCGCCCGCAATTCCCTGGTGTCCTGGGTGTTGGAGCGGGAAAAACAACGCTACTTCCGCCGGTTCGGCAAGCCCCTGGATTTTGAACGCGCCTACTGGACCTCACCGGTTACGCCGCATGAGGCCTTCGTGCTGGAAGCGGATCAGATCCGCGACACGCTGGGCCTGGACCCGCTGGTCTCAATCACCGATCACGATGAGATTGAAGCCAACAAGCTGCTGCAGTTGATTGAGGGCGGCCAGGACATTCCCATCTCAGTGGAATGGACCGTCCCGGTGGAGAACACCTTCTTCCACTTCGGCATTCACAACCTGCCCAAGGCAGACGCCGATCTCTGGCACGCGCGCATGCAGCAGTTCCGCGCCAATCCCACACCCGAGGCACTGCGGGAACTGCTGGAAGACCTGGTGGCGCAGCCCGACGTGCTGGTGATCCTGAACCATCCGCTGTGGGACGAATCGGGAATTGGCGTGGAACTTCACGAGCAGGTGCTCCTTCGTCTGCTGGGGCGCACGCGCGGGCTGGTGCATGCCCTGGAACTGAACGGACTGCGGACCTGGGCGGAAAACCGCAAGGTGATTGGGATTGGCGAACAGTTCGGCATCCCCGCCATCTCAGGCGGAGACCGGCACGGCTTTGAACCGAACGCCCTGTTGAATGTGACCGCAGCGTCCAGCTTTTCTGAGTTCGCCTGCGAAGTGCGGGATGGCCACAGCCACGTGGTGCTGATGAACCAGTACCGCGAAAACCGGAAGCTCCGTTGCTTCCAGACCGCATGGGATATGATTCGCGAGCATCCGCAACATCCCTTCGGCCAGGTGACCTGCCTGCACCGCTCCTTCTTCATTCGGGAGAATGGCGATCACGCGGCGCTGTCGTCGCTCTTCACCCGGGGGACACCGCCGCTGTTGTCGAAAGTGCTGTGGTTTGTACGTCTGCTTGAAAGCCCCACCCTACGGCCCGCGCTCCGTGTGGCATTATCGGATGGAGAGGGCCTGCCGTCTTGAGCTCGAAGCCACGAGTCGCTTTTTTTTCCGACATCTTCTATGAAGTGAACGGCGCCGCGCTCACCAGCCGCGAGTTTGTGGCTTACGGGACGCGGCACGGGCTGCCCGTCCTCAGCGTGCATCCCCATACGGAAACCCGGCTGTTCGACGAAGGCAGCGTGCGGTATGTGGAACTGCAGCGCAGCCTGGCTACGGTTCCGGTGGAGACGGATTTCGGGTTTGACACCCTGATGTGGCGCTACAAAGCGCTGATCGAAAAGGAACTGGACGCCTTTCAACCGGACATCGTCCACGTGGTAAGCCCCGGCGACCTGGGCTTGCTGTCGATTGTCATCGCGCGCGGACGCAAGCTCCCCATCGTCCTGGGCTATCACACCAACCTGCACGAGTTTGCCCGGCACCGCCTGGAAAAGGCGCTCTCATTTCTGCCCCAAAGCGTGGTGGAATCCGCAGGCAAGATGGCCGAAGACCACAGCCTGAATCTGTTGCTGCAACTTTACAAGCTGGCCTGTGCTTCGCTGGCGCCTAATCGCGAGTACACGGAATTGCTGGAAAAAGCCAGCGGCAAACGCTCGTTCCAGATGACGCGCGGCGTGGATACGGTGGGCTTTGACCCAGCCAAACGCACCCGCACCGACGACAACTTCGTCATCGGATTCGTGGGTCGCCTGCAGCCGGAAAAGAACGTCCGCACGCTGGCGGAGGTGGAGCAAATCCTGCTGGACGCCGGCGAGACCGGCTTCGAGTTTCTTATCGTGGGCGGCGGCCCGGAGCAGACCTGGCTGGCTGAGAACATCCGTCACTTGAAGCTTCCTGGCATCCTGCGCGGAGAGGCACTGGCTGAGGCCTACGCGAACATGGATGTCTTTGCCTTCACCTCCACCACGGATACATTCGGCAATGTGGTGCAGGAGGCCTTTGCCTCAGGCGTGCCCGCGATTGTGACCCCTCACGGTGGACCCAAGTTCATCATCCGCGAAAACGAGACGGGCTTTGTCGGCGCAAACGCTGAGGAGTTCGCCGCCCACATTCGCACCTTGATGCAGGACCGGCAGCGCCTTGCGGCGATGAAGCAAGCCGCCCGTGCGCAGGCCCTGGATGCCACCTGGGAACGTGTGTTTGAAGGCGTATACAAGGCCTACGATTACTGCCTGCGCCGCGATTAGCGCCCCTTTGGCATCCCCGTTGCGATGTCACTCCGTCCGCCCGTGACATACTGAAACAACATGAGCGTAGCATCCGATGCCAGCACCGGCGCCGCTCCCACGCTGGTACGACAACTGGGCGTGGTGAGCGCCACTGCCCTGGTGGTTTCCAACATGATCGGCACGGGGATCTTCACCACCAGCGGCTTTCTGGCCGGTGACCTGGGACAGCCCTGGCTGGTGTTGGGGATCTGGGTGGTGGGCGCGATTGTCGCCCTTGCAGGCGCCTTCTGCTACTCCGAACTTGGCGTTAATTTCCCCAGCTCAGGCGGGGAGTATGTTTACCTGACGCAAGCCTACGGGCTCACCTTTGGCTTCATGTCCGGCTGGGTTTCATTCTTTGCGGGCTTCTCTGCACCCATCGCCGCGGCGTCCCTGGCCTTCGCGGAGTATCTGGCTCACTTCTATCCCCAACTGCATCAGGAGACGGCGCCTGTGGTGTTCGCCAGCAGTTGGCTGACGCTGCGGTTGGGACCCGCCCAGTATGTGGCCGCGGGAGTGATTGGCGCTTTCACGCTGCTGAACTGCGTGGGGCTGTCGCGCGTGGCCAGAGTGCAGAATATCCTCACGGCCACCAAGATCCTGGTGGTGCTGGCCTTCATCGGTTTCGGCCTGGTGGTAGGCACCGGCGATTGGAGCCATTTCCAGATGGCCACGGAACGCACTTCGTCAACCTCGCTTGGCCCACAGTTCGCCATCAGCCTCTTTTGGGTGTACTTCGGCTATAGCGGCTGGAACGCCGCCACCTACATCGCTGAGGAACTGCGCCAGCCACACCGCACGCTCCCCATCGCCCTGGCGCTGGGTACCGGACTGGTGGCCCTGCTGTACGTGGGCTTGAACATCGCGTTTCTCTACGGAACTGACCTGGGCTCAATGAAGGGCGTGGTGGCCGTGGGATCGCTGGCCGCCGCGAAGCTCTTCGGACCGGAGATTTCCGGGCTCTTCAGTTTGCTGATGGCCATCGCGATCCTCTCCACGGTGAACGCCATGGTTACCATTGGTCCTCGAGTGTACTACGCCATGGCGCGGAATGGAGCCTTCTTCGGGTTTGCCGGCAAGGTGAGCCCGCGTTTCCGCACGCCGGTGCCGGCGATCCTCATCCAGGGCCTGTGCGCGATGCTGATGACCCTCACCCCATTTCCGCAACTTGTGGTCTACATTGGCTTCAGCCTCACCTTCTTCACGGTGCTTGCGGTGAGTTCGCTGTTTCTGTTCCGGCGCCAACCCAGTTGGCAGCGTCTGGGGGTGGTGAGCTTTGCCTGGCCCGCCATCCCGCTGCTGTTTGTCCTGGTTGGGGTGTGGATGATCGGCTATGGCATCATGCTGCAGCCGGCGGTTTCGGCCGCCGCCGTCATCACCATCGCAGCCGGCGCACTGGCGTACCACTTGGCGGTCAAGGGCCGGCATCCGGTGGACGCGAGCTAAGCCGGAAGCCCCTCCCGCCCGCGCTGGCGCTGGGTTTGGACCGCTTACACAAAGATTACAATTCCCAACTTGCGTATCCGTTAAGGTGGAATGGTCTGTCCATTTTGCCAAGGAGAAGTAGTTTTGGCCTCTGAAGTTGTTTCCCCGTTGGATTCGTCTCTCCCCGTCGGCGCCGCCGCGGAAGGCGCCGATGGCGCGCCTGCCAAGGGAGAGGTTGTTGAGTTACGCGACCCTTACCGCATCAACTGGATCACCACCGTTGCCCTGATCATTTTCCACGCGGGCGCCATTGCGGCGCTGTTCTTCTTTGAGTGGAAGGCCGTGATTGTCGCGCTGGTGCTGCATTGGATGTGCATCGGTTGGGGCATTGGCATGGGCTACCATCGCCTGCACACCCATCGCTCCTATAAGGTGCCCAAGTGGATGGAGTATTTCTTCGCCGTCCTGGGGACCATGACCCTGGAAGGCGGACCCATCTTCTGGGTGGCTACCCACCGCCTCCATCACCAGTATTCTGATCAGCACGGAGACCCGCATTCCCCCAACGAGGGCGCATGGTGGGCGCACGTGGGTTGGATCCTTCTTGGCGATGCCGGCCATAACGACACCCAGCGGATGTCGCGTTACGCCCCGGATTTGGGACGCGATCCCTTCTACCGGTGGCTGAATACCTACCATTACCTGCCCCTGACCATCCTGGGAGTGGTGCTGATGGTGGTGGGCGGTTTGCCGATGCTGCTGTGGGGTCTGTTCTTCCGTGTCGTGTTCGGTTTGCACGCCACCTGGCTGGTGAACTCCGCTACCCACATGTTCGGCACGCGTCGTTTTCAAACCAAGGACCTTTCCACCAATAGCTGGTGGGTGGCCCTTCTCACTTTCGGCGAAGGCTGGCACAACAACCACCACGCCCACCCCACATCGGCCCGCCATGGCTTGGTGTGGTGGGAGGTGGATTTCACCTGGATGCAGATCAAGCTGCTGGAAAAGTTAGGAATCGCCACCATGGTGCGCGTGGCCCGCGCAGATGAGCCCATGCCCGGGCGTCGCGCCGCCTAGCAGCGTCTTCCCTCCCCCAGGGTGTCCCCCAACGGCCCCCGTTGCCCTCGCGGTGACGGGGGCCTTTTCCTTCGGGCCAACCCCATGAGGTGGGGATCCAGGCACGACCCCGCGCCCGCCCGGCAGCTTCCAATCGCGGGACTCCGCGCCCACGGCCACAAGCTTCGTGCGTGACCCACAGCCAACGTGACGCCCGTCGCGAAACACCTTCCAACACAGCGAAAGGCCAGCGCACAGGGCCGAACGCCGCAGTACACATCCACGCACCGGCTTACACTGCCATGCACCGGCTTACACTGCCATGCACCGGCTTACGGTAACGCTCACCCGCCCGTAACGCGCGACGACGAAGGTGCGGTGGATCAGAACCGGGCATCCCAAGCGCCAAAGTCTAACCTCGGCAATGCAGTGGGTGAGGCGGTGAATGAACGATTGGGGAATGAAGTCGCCAAGGTCCAGCCGGCTATGACACAAGGTCTGGGGCAAGCGCGGAGGAAGGGGCGCAGAAGCGCAGGGCACGGCGGTGGGGCCACTGGGCGGAGGGGCGGAAAGTGAGAGGCGGGCGGAAAGTGAGAGGCGGGCGGAAAGTGGGCGGAGGAGCGCGAGGGATCGATGCAGAGCTCAGCCACATCCGGTCAGTCTGGGGGCGTCCCGCAGCCGTACCCATGCTGCCGACATCGTTCAGGAGCCGAACGAGGGGGTCTGCCTCGTCGACCGGGGACCTTCAGCCTCCGCGGAAGTATCGATGTAAATAGAACGAGGCGGAAGAACCAGTTGGTCCTTCCGCCTCTCGCAAACGATCGGTTCGTCAGTGTCCGAAAACTGCGGCCATCGGAACTGCCGCTACCTTATCGGCGGCGCAGGAAACCCAAACCAAGCAGCACGCTGCCCACGAGCAGAATGGTTGCGGGTTCGGGAATGGGGTCGCCATTCCGCTCTTCGAAGTCATACGTGATGGTGAGTTGGCCACGGCCTTGCGCGCTCTGAATCCCGTTGAAGCTGCCGACAAACGTGTTGCTCACGAGGAAATCAGCAATGAGGTTGAAGGTGAGGTCACCCGTGCCGATGAAGGCAGACAATGCGGCAATGATAGTCGCGTTGGTGGGGCCGTTGCTGCCGGAGGCAGCGCCAGCGCTCAGATTGCCGCCAGCGGCTACCGTTTGCAACCCGGTGTCGTACAGAACAGGAATGGTGGTGAGCTGATTGATCAGCCCGACACTGGTCAGGCGCGAGCGGAACTCGCCGCGCAGACGCGCTTCGCCTTCTTCAGCGCCGTTGTTGGTGTAGTTGGACGTGACGTTCTGCCAAGCGCTGGTGTAGGTGATGGTAACGCCAGTGAGAATCCCCTGTGAAGGGTCAAACTGCGACACCTGAAACTGTCCGGTGAAGTTCAGCGTAGTGAAGTCGCCAGTACCCGGGCCGGGCACGTAATCAGTGAAAGAAATGGTGGCGGCGGATGCGCCAACCACAAGAACCAAGGCGGCCAACATTGGCATCGCCAAACGAATCAAGCGTTTCATATAGCTCCTCGCGCTCCAAATGTGATCGCTCGCGAAACCGATGGGCCTGAAATCCCAGCCACTGTTCCCAAGCGTGCATACCACCTGCGTTGCCGCAGGGTCCGGCGACTCCATCTGCCTGGCTGCGCCTGTATCGTTCTACCTCGTGTCCGCATACACGGGTAAAAGTTTTGGTTCTGGCCCAGTCCATGGTGGCAGCGGAAACCGCCGCAAGACTTACCCAGTATGCCGTATACCCTAGCGAGATGCAAGACTTTACCTAGTTCTTCCAGTACTATCACGTAGTACAAACGAATGAATTCAGGCCTCCAGCAAGGTGTTCGTGGTGAGAATTCCGAAAAATTTACAATTGTGAGTTTGAAATCACCCCAGCGTGCGCAACAACACCCGTTCAGATCGATTTGCGCTCCAGGACTACCCCAACGAATTGGCCAGGACCCCGGCATCCTCCCGGCTTCGGATCCCTTGGCTTCCACGGGTGCGTTTCGGCTTCCCCGGGGAGACCGCGTAAGGCAAGTTCACCCAGGGACCCCTGCCATTGTGTTGATGGGAAGCGGCACCGGCGCCTGGGTCGCGAGGAGCGTAAATCGACTCGCCAACCCCATCCCAACGCAACGAATCCAGCCCGGGACTCCCCGAAGTACTCCTGCAAGTATGACCTTCGGGACATCAGGCGAAGCGGGAAATTGTCCTAGGCTCCCTAGCCCGGATTCTAGATCACGGTCCATCCCCAGGCGTCATTTTCGGCTTCAGCGGACGCGGAATCCCGACAAGCGCGGGAATCTGAAGCGTGACCCTCGTCAACCGATCCCGCTATCTGTATGAAAAACGGACTCTCCCCACGGATTTGGGATGCTGCGGCATGCACCATAGTGATATCTTCTTTTCAAAACGAACTGCGATCTAGGATCGACGGGATGGAACCAGTTTCGTAGTACCCCTCAGAAAATCAATGGGTTGAGTGTAACGAAGGTAAAATTCGGTATTGACAGCAGGTCACGTTAATCCCAAACTGGTACCAGAGCGGTGGCGGTAGGCTGTGCTTTCAAGAAGCTTAGGCCTCCGGACTTCGCCATCGCAGCTTCCGTGGTCACGCGCAAGTCGCGTACACGGAGGGCGAAACGTTCTGGCCAATGGGCCTGGCGACAAAGACTAACCAACGAGTCAGCGGCAAGGAATCGAGGAATGACCATGACCATCATGAAGCGTTTTTTGCAAGAAGAGAGTGGGCAAGACCTGGTGGAGTATGCCTTGTTGCTTGCGTTGGTGGTGCTTGCCGCCGTGTCCGGGGTTGGTGTGTTCGGCGTGAACATCCTGGGCACATGGACCTCGCTGCACGGCGCAGTGTCCGGTTACCTGGGCTCCTAGCCACCTTCCCGTTCCCCACTTGCCGCGCCTCTGGGTGGCCCTCCTTGCCGGGTCGCCAAGGCCCAGGGTTGCACCGGTTCAGCGTTCCATGCTCCTAGCCGACCGTTGCCGCCAAACGTTTTGTGGTCCCTGATTCTGAAAAAGCGCCATCTCCAGGGGTGGCGCTTTTCGTTGCAACCGCATTCCGTTGCGTCTTGCGGCTTAGGGTAGCTCCTTCACCAGCAGCTTCCGGAACTCCATGGAATAGCCTTCCGCTTCCAGGCCCAGATATCCGCCAGTGGCGGGGGGATTCGGCCAACGGTTCTGCACGTCGCCATTCACCCACAGCTTCACTTCATCGGGCGAAGCATGCACCTCAAAGGTATTCCACTCACCGATGGGCGCCATGCGGTTCCCGGTCATCTGGTCGCGGAGGTTGGTGCGGCTGTACTCGCCGTCCTTGGGCAGATTGCCGAACAGCCAGCCACCCGCTTCCGCCGTTTGCGCCTGATAGAACTGACGGCCATCGGCGGACGCCCAGAAGTACAGGCCTCCGTTGTAGCGCGGTTCGGGCGTGTCTACTTTCCGGAAGCGCCATTCCGCATGCAGGATGAAGCGGTTGAATTGCTTGTCACCAGGACGCCATCCTGCACGGCCCATTGTTCCTTCGGGTCCAGGACGCCATCGTAGGGTATGGGCACTTTCGTCCAGCCAGCAAGCCCGGCTTTGGGAAGGATATCCGTCCAGCCGGACGGGTCATTGTCAAAAGCGCTCTTGTTCGGGTCAACAGGAGCGGGCGCCTGCGCGGGCTGCCCGCAGGAGAGCATCATCCAGGCTGCAGTGAACGAGAGAACAAGCCAGCGGCGATTCATGCAGATTCCTCCGGCCAACAGTCTTTCACACTACGAGGTCTGATTTCCACCTCACTGCCACACGGATAGGCGTCGCGCTTAGGACCGGGGCAGTTCCGCCTGCAGCTTGTCCCAATCAGCCAGTTCGCCGAACCGGAGACACTTTCGCGCTGCATCGATGTTGCGCAGCAAGCCGCTAAGCACCGCACCGGGACCCACTTCCACAAACTGCTCCACGCCCTCGTCCACCAGACGGAACATACTTTCCACCCAGCGCACCCGGTGTGGAACCTGCTGGAAGAGTCCTTCGCGCACGGCAGCGCTTGCTTGCACCAGGACGGCGTCCCAATTGTTCACCAGGGGGACACGCAAATCCTGGAAAGGAGCCGCTTGCAGATCCTCGCCCAAGCGCGCCTGCGCCGGATGCATCAACGCACAATGGAAGGGAGCGCTCACTGGCAGCATCACAACACGCTTGGCGCCCGCCGCCTTGGCGAGCTCCCCGGCGCGCTCCACTGCCCCGCGATGCCCCGCGATCACGGTCTGGTCAGGCGAATTCTCGTTCGCCACCGACACCACTTCGCCTTGCGCAGCCTCCTCGCACAGGGCCTCAATCCGGTCAATCGGCAGCTTCAGGATCGCCGCCATCGCCCCCACCCCCTGGGGTACGGCCTCCTGCATATAACGGCCCCGGTTGCGCACAATGCGTACGGCGTCAGCAAAGGGCAGCCCCCCCGCCGCCACCACGGCGCTGTATTCTCCCAGACTATGTCCAGCCACATAGTCCGCCCGCTGACCATTCGCTTCCAGAAAGCGCAATGCCGCTACGGACGCCGTCAGAATGGCGGGTTGGGTGTGTTCGGTGAGGGTCAGGGTTTCGATTGGCCCCTCAAACATCAGTTGGCTGAGGGCGAACCCCAGCGCCTCATCCGCCTCCTCAAACACCTCTCTGGCAGGCGCAAATCCCTCATACAGGCTTCTGGCCATCCCCACCGCCTGCGACCCCTGCCCTGGAAACAAAAATGCCGTGACTGCCACGCATTCTCCTCTCTGTACACCAACAAAGCCCGGGGATCGTCCGCAAGCCGGAAGGCGTCGTGGTACCCGGACTCCCGAATCCCCCAGTATACGTGAGCCGTTCCACCACTCTGCCTGGTTTCCGCTACCGGTTCCCGCACCCAAGCGCCCGCGCCCAAGATCCCGCGATCTAGCCTGCGCCCGAGCACGCGCCAGCAGGGATGCTCCATCTGATTCTGCAGCTCAGCAAAAGGCCTCGGCACCATGGATCTCCTGTATTCTCAGCAAGGGCGGTTCCATCCGCAATCCCAATGCCGATGTCATTCCAGCTACTCTAAAGCTATTGCTCGGAGCCCCGGTCTTCGTTATACTCCGACTGCAAGGTATGAAATACTCCCATTGGTAGGTTTCCTGTGTTCAAGCATCCATTCCCATCCAACGATACGCACCCGACCATGGTCGCTTCCGCGGCGCAACGCCTGTGGTTCCTGTTGCAGCCGCTGGCCTTCCGCGCCTCTACCGTCACGCGGGCGGCTGTAGCGTCCCTGCTTCTGGCGCTGATAACGGCCAGCCTCGCCATGGCCCAGATCTCCGTGTCTCCCATTGGCAAGCAGGTTCCCTTCAACGCCGGTACTTCCAGCTTCGCGGTCACGGTTCCCAGTGACACCATCTGGAACGTGGAAGTCATTCGCGGCATTGATCTGGTTGGGGTGGATTCCCCCGATATCTCCTGGGTAAGCATCACCAGCAACACCACCCAGACCGGTTCCGGAACCATCGCCTTCTCATACACGGCGAATCCGGAGCTCTTCCCACGCACAGCGCGTTTCTTCATCCGCGTACAGGGAAACAGTGAAATCCTTGCCGAGCACCGCTTCGTCCAGGAACCCGTAGACACCACCATCATCCTCAATCCCACCTCCATCGCGATTGACGGCTTTGGCGGTGATCGCACCATCAGCGTCACCCTGGGACCGCAGAGCCCCTGGACCGCCACCACCGCCGCCTCTTGGATTCAAATCCTCACCGGCCCCAGCACCGGGCCCGGCAATCTGCTCATCCGCATCGCGCCGAACTTCACGGGGCAAAATCGGAGTGGCACAGTGAACGTAGGCTCCGCCTCTGTTTCGGTGACCCAGACCTTCAGTGAGGCCACCTTCACACTCGGCGCCAACTCAGCCAGTTTCCCCTTCAACGGTGGCAATGGAACGGTAACCGTAACCGCTGTTCCCGCGGGCGCCCCATGGCAGGCGACGTCAAACAATCCTTTCATTGTCATTACCAATGGCGGATCCTACACGGGCACCGGAACCGTCACCTACAGCGTGGCCACCAACCCGAATGAAACGGCGCGCACCGGCACCATCACCATTGCCGGACAGACCTTCACGGTCAATCAGGCGGCCAATCCGGGCGAACCGGAGGGCGAACTCAGCAGCTCCGTCAACAATCTCAGCTTCCTGTCCAACCCGTTGGGCACGTCCACCCTGGAACGGACCGCCAGCATCAGCAGCACAGGCGATTCCTTTGCATTCACCGTGCAGGTGAACAATGCGCCGTGGCTTAGCGTTACCCCCATGGCGGGCGTGACACCGGCGGTGCTCACCTTTGTGGCGAATCCCAGCGGCCTGGCGCCGGGCGTTTATTCGGGTACGGTGGTGATTAGTGCGACCGGAAGCCCGTCGGTTACCATCGGCGTCAGCCTGGACGTACGCAACACCAACTTCACGCGGTTGCCGCTGAATGCGTCGCCCCGTTCACTGTACTTCAGCCGCATCTCGGGCGGCGCGGTGCCTCCGCCGCAGCGCATCCGATTAGGGAACCCCGAGGAAATCGTGCAGGCCAGCCTGCAGGTGACCGCCAACAACTGGTTGGCCGCCAGCATCAATCGCGACGACAATGGCCCCGGCATCCAGGTGGTGATCCGCAACGTCAACCTGCTCCCCGGCGTGTATGACGGCAAGATCGAAGTACGCGCCCAGGAAGGAGATTTCCTGGACATGGAAATCCCCGTCCGGTACGTGGTGCAACTTGCCCCGGCTGGCGCTCCCGTGATCTTTAGCGGTGGCGTGGTGAACGCGGCCAGCTTCCGTGCCGGTGGCGCGCCCAACACCTGGATCAGCGTGTTCGGCTCCGGCTTGGCCAACTCCACCATGCAGTGGAACCCGTCCACCATTCAGGGCGCTCAGCTTCCCACCAGTCTGGATGGCACTGAGGTGTTTGTGGATGGCGTCCGCGCGCCGATCTCCTTCATCAGCCCCGCCCAGGTGAACGCGCTGGTCCCCGGCATCACGAAGCGTGGTTGGGTGGAGGTGCAGGTGCGCGTGAACAGCCAGCCCTCCTTGCTGGGCTATCTCTTCCTGCGCGATGCTGACCCGGCCTTCTTCGTGTACACGCCAGAAAACGGGAAGTTCCCCGCGGCCCAGCACCCCGATGGCATGGCGGTCGGACCCACCGGATTGTTCCCCGGAGGCCCGCCCTCCCGCCCTGCCACCGCCGTCAGTGACGTCGTCCTCTACGGCACTGGCTTCGGACCCACCGTCCAGAACCTCGACCCCGCCCTGTTCTTCAGGGGGGCGGCCGAATTGCTTGACCTGGGCAAACTCTCCACCAAGTTGGGTGTGTCCCCAGCCAACATCACCTTTGCC
>JALOKO010000532.1 GCA_025456495.1 Bryobacterales bacterium
CAGGCTGGTTGAAATCGTCCTCCGCGCCAAGGTGAACGGACGCCTCTGCATCTGCATCCGACTCATCCACGAACAGTGCTGCCTGGGTCTCAGCCAGCAAGGGCGCGGCTTCCAAATCCAACACAGCGTCCGCCTCCAGCGCTTCCGGATCGGCCGCGCTGGCAGCCTTCTTGGTGGCCTTCTTCCGGGCGGCCTTCTTGGCGGCAGGCTTGGCAGCCTTGGCGGCGCGCTTTGCGGCAGGCTTCTTCTTTTCGGTAGACTCAGCCGTGTTCTCCCCGGAGGAGCCCTTCAAGGCAAACCGCGGATTGGAGTCATCGGGCGGAAACAGCGACGCGGAGCTGCCCTCGGCCGGTTGCCCCGCGCTCTCGCCGGTGGCTTCATCGCCGCCCGGGGCCAGGAATCCAGCGCGCCCGTGCCGGTTGCGGCGGGGCTGCGAATAGCGGCTACCGGCGGGCTCACCGGCATCGCCATATTCCTGAGACTGCTTGCCAGCCGGCCCGGATCCGCGGCGATACTTCGCCAGCGACTCCCCGGGCAGCACGATGGGAGAGGTATCCTCGCCCCGGCGCGGTGGCGGCAGGCGGTTCGGGTCTGACACTTTGGCAATCAGCACCGCTTGCGGCGGATCCTCTTCCTCAAAATCGTTGCGAACCGGGGTGACGGGCTTGCGATTCCAGCGCGCATCCTCATCGACGGGGCCGCGGGGCGGACGTCCGGCGCCCGAACGGGCCTGAGGCGGCTTGTGCTCTACGCGATTTTCGAAGCGTGGCGGGGCGGCGGGTCCGCCCTCGGCAAACTTGGACTCTGGCAGCCCAGTGCCGCCTCTACCCCGGCGACGACGGCGACGACGACCGCGCCGATCATCGAAGTCGCCACCTTCGTCGGAGCGCGGTGCCGGCCGTACTTCCGGCATTGCCGAAATCACGGGACGCTCTGCACGCACGGCAGGTTCGGCGACTTCTTCCTCTGCCTCTTCCTCATCCAGGTCGATATCCGGCGCGTCCTGGCCATCCTCAACCACGGCCAGTTCGGCTACGGTTTGGGCGGTGGCAAAGCGCTCGTTGGACTCGTTGGTGGGCTCACCGGTATCCTCGTCCACCATCTTGGGGACACGGGATTTGTGCCGGTCGCGGTTGGTGACGGGGGTCTTATCGAACTCCTCTTCCGACTCTTCAAAAAAGTCAGAGACATACAGGAACGCATCGCGCTCCAAGCCAATATTCACAAAGGCGGATTGCATTCCAGGCAATACTCGCGTTACGCGGCCTTTATGAATGCTTCCAGCCAGGGAGTATTCATCCGAGCGCTGGAAATAGATTTCCACCAGTTGTTCGTCTTCAAACATCGCCACTTTTGTTTCGTGGCGGTTCGACGAAATAATCAACTCTTTCGCCATTCATTCCTCCGATGCGGTGCATCTCGAGTCCAGGGAGGGCAAAGCAGAACAGGCCGCCAGCAACGCGCCAAGAGAGGCCAGGCGGGCAGGGGCGGAAGGCTTCCATAGGGGAAACCAGGATAGGCATGCATCGCGGGCGCCCAGGTAGGGCTATCCCGGGGGTGCAGCACTCCGCACGTCCGTTGCCGGGGTACTCCTGCTGGCGCGATGGCGCAACACCACCGCGCGTGGCGCGAACCGGTGGGCCACTGGAAGGTGACAGACCGTCCCGCGCGAGCAACTGTTCTGATTGCCGCAAGTGCCAGAATTTGCCCGGCCGAAGCCAGACTAGCGCACCAGCCTCCGCAACCGGACGCTCTGTACGAGCCCCAACAGCAGAAACATAGTGAGTAAGCTTGAACCACCGTAGCTCATCAATGGCAGAGGAATTCCGGTAACTGGCATACGGCCAATCACCATTCCTACATTCACCAATAAATGAAACAGCACCAGGGCGGCTACACCCATGCACAGAAAGAGGCCCGCGCGGTCTGGCGCCATTTGGGCATTCTGAATAATTTGCATGAGAAGCACGAAATACAAACCGAGAACCACCATCACGCCCACGAAACCATGCTCTTCAGCGAAGGTGGACATGATGAAGTCAGTGCGGGCTTCGGGAAGGAACCGATACTGCGTTTGACTTCCCTGGGCAATGCCCTTCCCCCACATTCCGCCGGAGCCGACGGCGATCAGGGATTGAATGACCTGATAGCCACTACCTCGCGGGTCTGCTCCCGGGTCAGCGAAGGTCATGATCCGAGCTTTCTGGTAGTCCTTGAGAAAGAACCAGCTTACGGGCAGGATGAGTGCAATCACCAACAGGATCACAACAAGGTGCTGCCAGCGCAGTCCGCCCAGAAAGACTCCAACCGCAACCATCGGCAGGATGGTGAGCGCGGTGCCCAAGTCAGGTTCCACAAGAACAAGCACCCAAGGGACGCCCACCAACGCACCCAGGCGGAGCAGATCCCCCAAAGCCAACTGCTCTGAGCGGACTTCCGCCAAGTACCGGGACACCACCAATAGTATCACTACTTTGCTGAACTCGGAGACCTGCAGATTGAAGCCGCCGGGCAGCGGAATCCAACTGCGGGAGCCGTTGATGGGTGGGGCGAACAACAGCACACCCACCAACCCAACGATGGTGACCAGATAGAGCACAGGCACCTGTTCCAGCAGGACGTGATAGTCAATGGAACTCAGCACGAACATCAACACCAGGCCCACGACAAAAAAGAGCGACTGCTTCCAGGGAGAGTCGGCTACGGGAGTGCCGCTGGTGGCGCTGAAAATCTGCAGGATACCCAGCAGACAGATACCGACAACGGCCAGCAACAGCAGCCAATCCAAATCACGCAGGCTTAGGTTGCGGGCGATCATGGGCGTCCTTCGTCGGGCGGGGGAACGGCGATGGCAGCGGGAGCATGCTGGCTGGGGGGAACACTTAGGGTTGTTTGCCGGCCGGGCGCCGACTGGGAGGGCGAGGCTAGCCGGGAAGCAGTCTCCACTGGTGTCGCGTTTCCGCGCGTCAGGT
>JALOKO010000533.1 GCA_025456495.1 Bryobacterales bacterium
TTCGGGATGACGATCGCTTACGTGTGGAAGGAAGCACCATTCCTGGCTGTCGTAGCCCTGACGATGCTGGCCCGCACCAGCCGTGACTATGAGGATGTCGCGCGCAGCCTGGGCGCAGGGTGGTGGCGACGATGGACGCGCATCCAATTGCCGTTGATCGCCCCCGGCCTCATCTCTGCGTCGCTGGCCGTGTTCGCCTACGTGTTCGGCGCCTACGAGGTTCCGCTGCTGCTGGGACGCACCTACCCCGCCATGTTGGGCGTGCTGGCCGAACGTCGCTTCTCCAGCGTTGACCTGATGGACCGCCCCGGCGCCCTTGCGGTAGCCCTTGCCATTAGCGTGGCTGCGGCCCTTCTGGTGTGGATCTATCTGCGTCTGGCGCGCCGCCTGGTGGGAGAAAGGCCCGTGCTGTTCTGATGCGGAAGCCTGCTGGCCCGGTGGACGCCATCTCGCGTGTCTCCGCCTTTATCCTGATTGCCGGATTGGCGCTCTTGCCCCTGGCCACCCTGGCTGTGCAGTCAGTTGGCAGGCTGTGGCTATGGCCGGCGCTGCTACCCGCTGCCTGGAGTGCGCGGGCCTGGGAGGAGGCTCTTCGGCCTTCCAGCGGCGTCCTGACAGCACTGGGAAACAGTTTGGGGATCGCCTTGCTGGTAACCGTGGCCAGCGTCGCACTGGCGCTTCCCGCCGCGCGGTCCCTGGCATTCACCCCCTTTCGCGGAAAAGCGGCCTTCTTCTTTCTGCTCTTTCTGCCCATCCTGGCGCCCCCTCTGGCATCCGCCATGGGACTGCATCTGGTGTTCCTGCGGCTGGGGCTGGCTGGATCCTGGTTGGGCGTAGCACTCGTACATCTCATTCCAGCCATTCCCTACGCCACGCTCCTGCTAACGGGGAGTTTTTCCCGCCTGGAAACTGACCTTGAGGCCCAAGCGCGCACCCTGGGGGCAGACCGCTGGAATCTGCTTTGGCGCGTCACTCTGCCGTTGCTGGCGCCGGGCATCGCCGTGGCCGCCAGCTTCGCGTTTCTCATTTCGTGGAGCCAGTACATTCTCACCCTGTTGATTGGATCCGGACAGGTGCTCACCCTGCCGCTGGCCTTGGTGGCTGCCCAGCGATCCGGCGACCAAGCCTTGGCCGCCGCCGTCTGCCTGCTGTTTCTGGCGCCCACCGGACTCTTGTTTCTGTTGGTAGGAAGGTGGTTGCGCGACGCATGAACTGGCCTGCGATTTCCCGTAGACGCATCCTACTGCTGCCCGCGGCCGCCGCGCTCAACAGTTGTGCCCCGCATACAACAGCGCCGCCAGCGCCAGTCAGCTTCGCGGGTCGTCCCTGGCCGGAACTGGAATCCATGGCGCGCGGCAGCCGCGTGCGCTTTGCTATGTGGAGCGGCGACGCCGCCCGCAATCGCTTCTTTCGTGAGGCCGTCGCCTCAACGCTGCAGCGCGACTTCGCCATCACGCTGGAACTGGCTCCGGTGTCCGATGTCGCTGAGGTGGTGAACCAGTTCTTGAACGAGAAGCGCGCCGGCCTACGGGGCCAGGGATCCATTGACCTGGTATGGATCAACGGCGAGAACTTCCGCACGGCACGGCAGGCCGAACTTCTGTGGGGACCCTTCGCCGCGCTGCTGCCTAACCTGCGGTTGTACGATGCCGGCCAATGCGCCCGGGATTTCGGCACACCCGTGGAGGGCATGGAAGCGCCTTGGATGCGCGCCCAATTTGTGCTGGCCCATGATCTGGCGCGCACCCCCCAGCCGCCGCTTAGCCTTGCCGCACTGCGCGCCTGGATGCAGCAGCACCCGGGACGCTTCACTTACCCTGCTCCCCCTGACTTTACGGGCAGCGTGTTCCTGCGTCACGTCCTGCTGTCCTTCGCCCAGGATACAACGCGCTTTGCCGAAGGCTTCAACGAGACGCTTTACGAAAGCGCGGCCAAGCCCACCTTCGCCTGGCTGAGAGACGTGAAGCCGCTGTTGTGGCGCAAGGGCGAAACCTACCCGGCATCGCCCCAGGAACTCAACCGCCTCTTTGCCAATCAGGAGGTGGACTTCGCCATGAACTACTCGCCCATGTTCGCCTCACGCGCCATCGAGTTGGGGGAATTCCCCGCCACCGTACGCACCTTCGTCTTCACCAGCGGGGCCATTGGCAACTACAGCTACCTTGCCATCCCGTTTCACGCCAGCAATCCGCTGGGGGCGATGGTGGTGGCGAATCACCTGATGTCGCCCCAACACCTACTGCCCGCGTTGCGCGCGCTGGGCGGACCGTATCCGCACCGCTGGGACGCCCTCAGCACAATCCAGCAAGACCAGGTGCGCGCGCTGCCTCGCGGACCCGCCACCCTTCCCGACGACCTACTGCAGGCGCACTTCCTGCCTGAGCCCGACGCCGCCTATCTGGTGCGGCTGGAGCAGGACTGGCGCACTGAGGTGTTGCTGCAATGACGCCCACACCTGCCGCCGTCCGCCTGAGCGGGGTGCATTTCGCCTACGATCAATCCCCCATCCTGCACGATTTCAATCTGGAGGTTCCCGCGGGCGAACTGATGGCCTTGCTTGGGCCTTCCGGATGCGGCAAGACCACCGCACTCAAGGTGCTGGCAGGCTTGCTGCATCCTCAACAGGGCGACATCTACTTTGGAGATCAGTGCGTCACCGGCATCCCCGCGGAACGCCGTCAAGCGCCCATGGTGTTCCAAAAGGCCCTCTTGTTCCCCCACCTCAGCGTTGCGCGGAACGTCGCCTTCAGCTTGAACCTGCAGGGACTGCCCGCGGGGGAGACGCAGCGGCGGGTGGAGGAAGCGCTGGCCCTGGTACGCATGCAGGGTTACGGCGCTCGCTTGCCCAAAGAGCTGTCTGGTGGCCAGGAGCAGCGGGTGGCCGTGGCGCGCGCGATCGTCAGTTCCCCCAGGGTGTTGCTGCTGGATGAGCCATTTTCCGCGCTGGACGAGTCTTTGCGGGGCGACCT
>JALOKO010000068.1 GCA_025456495.1 Bryobacterales bacterium
AGTTGTAGAGGCTGCCGGTCTTCTTGGGGTCACCGGAGGAGTTCTCTACCTGGGCCTCGTAGCCCTTCGGCCAGCCTGTGCCAAACTCGGCGCGGAAGTACATGCCGGAGTTGCCTTTGTTGTTGAGCTTGATGGTGGCCTTGAAGTGGAGGTTCTTGAACTCACGCTGCTTGTAGAAAAGGTGGCTGCGCGTGCCGCGACCCACCAGAATGCCGTTCTCGACGGTCCAGTTTTCCGGCTTCTCGTTGGCTTCCCAGCCATCCAGATTCTTGCCGTTGAAGATGCGAATCCATCCGTCTTCCTGGGCGCTTAGGGAGGGAACGAACAGGACGGTGGTGAGCATCGTGATGGCGATGGCCATCCACAACAGTTTGCGCATGCGTTGAATCTCCTTCAATGTGATTGCGGCGCGGCAATCGGGCCGACAATGCAGGGGACTGCGGATGTCACCGAACGGTTACGGCGTAACGCTTCTTTCGCGGGCCGCAAGCGGCGGAACAAGGGCTTTCTGCTACAGTTTATATGAAGCTGCCATGAGCGGGCGATTCGTGTTCTTCACCAACGTGAATCCTGCCACAGTGGCCCTTGGGTCCTCCCCTCGGGTCCGGTTAGCCGGTTGCTTTCCCGTATGATCCACAGCCTGTATTCCAACTGGATTGAGAAGCGCGAAGAGTACCTGTGTACCCGTTCCACTGACCGCGTTGTGCGGCCCTTTGAGTGGGGTGCGGAGTGGCTGCACGGGTGGCCAACCAACGGGCATCACCACCTGAACGGACAGGGGGAACTGGAATATCTGAAGGCGGCCAATCGCCTGGCGATTGCCGATAGCCAGCAGTTCTTCAGCTACAGCACGCCCAGCGACTTCCGGCTGGAAGGCAACCGGTTGCTGTTTCAGTCAGCCGTGGATACGCCGCATGAGGCCAACAACACCGTACATGGGCAGTGGTTTCCAGCGCGAAAGAAGGATGGGTCCCACCCTCGGCGCGCAGTGCTGGTGTTGCCGCATTGGAACAGCACGGCCAACCAGCATCTGGCGTTATGCCACGGGCTGCAGCGCTTTGGCATTTCCGCGTTGCGGCTAAGCCTGCCCTATCACGATTGGCGAATGCCGCCAGAGCTGCACCGGGCTGACTATGCCGTGTCATCCAACATCGGCCGCACCTTGGACGCCACCCGCCAGGCGGTGGTGGATAGCCGCAGTTGCGTGGACTGGCTGCAGCAGCAGGGTTACGACCGCGTTGGAATTCTAGGCACCAGCCTGGGTTCCTGCTACGCCTTTCTGGCCAGTGCGCACGATGAACGGCTGAAGGTGAACGTGTTCAACCATTGCAGCGCGTTCTTCGCCGACGTGGTGTGGACAGGCCTATCCACCGCGCACGTGCGGAAGAGCCTGGAGGGCGTGATTTCGTTGGACGACCTTCGCGCCTGCTGGGATGCCATCAGCCCCGTGCATTACCTGGCCAAGTACGGCAGCCTGCCCAAGAAGCCGCTGTTCATCTATACCCTGTACGACACCACGTTCCTGCCGGAGTTCTCGCGCTACATCGTGAACGAGATCGGCAAGCATTTACCGGCGCGCAAGGTGAAGGTGCTGCCCTGCGGGCACTACACGCTGGGCGAATCGCCTTTCAAATACCTGGTGGGCTACCACATCGTTTCGCATTTCCTTCGGAACCTGTAGGCGGGGAACTGAGGGCGGCTACCAGATTCTGCGTACCCCGTAACGATCGAAAACGGCTTCCTTGCTGACCAACGCGACATTCAAGTCCAAGGCCTGCGCAATCAGCATCCGGCCAAAAGGATCCCGATGTGCTCCGGGCAAGAGGCCAGCCCAGACTGCGTGAGCTGTCGTAATGGGAAGCAAGGGAAATCCTTCGCGTTCCAGGCAACCTTCAACGTCTTCTACCAGGTCCGCCCCCGTTGAAAGCTTGCCGAGCCGAAACTTCGTGGAGATTTCCCACGCGGATGCAGCGCTCACCAGGACGCCGTTATCCGTCTTGGTGAGCGCCGCCCGCGCAGGTTTCGATAGCAATGGTGCGTCCGCCAGCCTCCAGGGCCGTATATGTGTGTTCAGCGGAAATTGCATCGCGGATCTTCCAACACCAAGTGCCTACTCCCAGGCCCGAAGCTCTTCTCCAGGAAGTGGCTGGAAGAACTCTTTGCCTACGACCAGCTTGCCCTTCAATGCCCCTGGTACTCGCTTGCCCTTGACATCGCCAATGGGAACTAGCCGCGCCACCGGCTTGGAGCCCCGCGCGATGATCACTTCCTCTCCGCGGGCAGCTTGCTGGATCAAGCGAGAAAGCTGCGTTTTCGCTTCGTGGATCGTAACCGCCTTTGTCTTCATAGCTTGGCTGGCATCGCCCAGCCTACTACCGAATTCAATCCCCCTGGCGCTGCATCCGGTGGCGGTAAAGCTCTGTCCCTTCATCGTCGATGAACAGGAATTCCAGAGTCGCAGGGCTGGTGGCGGCGGCGGGTTGGGTGCGGACAAGCAGGAAGCCGCCGGTGGGTTTCGCGTTCGTGAAGGGTTGCTGGACGCGCGCTTCCGGGTCAGTGGACTCGGGGTCGCCGGGCTTGCGGCCCACCCGGGAATTCTGCCGCACCAGAGCGCCGCTGCCAAACTCGTTGACTCCGCTGGGATGGATGGAGTGGTATTGCCAATGGCGGTCCCCGGTGGCGATGACGAGGCCCGCTTCGTGCATGCCGTATTCCCGCACCCAGTTGAAGAATGAGGCGCCCTCGTTGCGGAAGCCGCCAATGTTGGTGTGGTTGTCCTTCTTGCGGGCATCGTCCGGGCCTACCAGCGGCGTGGGTGAAATCAGCAGCTTGAAGGTGGCGTCGCTTGCCAGCAAGGTGCGCTGCAGCCAAGCGCGCTGCTCAGGTCCCCAGATGGATTTGGCCGGGCCGTCCGGCATGCCATTGGGACTGCGGTAGTCACGGCCCTCCACCAGCCAGATTTGCAGGTCGCGATTCAGCCGGTGGGTGCGGTAGGTGATGGCGTCCGGGGTTGCGGGGTCCGCAACCGGAAGCTGTTCCTTGAAGACAGCCAGGCCCAAGTCATGATACGGCATCTGGTCGTCCAGGGCGGCGCCTCCACGGTAGGATGTGTGCGGGTCAGAATCGTCCCAGCGATGGTCGTGGTCGTCCTTCATCCAGAACGTGGCGGTTTCGCGGAAGAGATCCAGGAAGCGTGGCTGGGAATACTGCTCGTGGTGCTTCTTGCGCATCTCGTGGAGGGTTTGCGCACGGCCCAGTGCGGGGTGGTCGTAGTAGACGTTGTCGCCGGTGGCAACGAAGTAGTGGGCACCCGCGCGAAGGATGGCCTGCAGAGACGGGTAACCCAGACGACGCTCTTCCGCGCTGGCAGGCGGATAGCCGCCACCGCCGGTATGGTGGAAGAAGCTGTAGTTCATGCCGGTGACGATGGCTAGCGAGACCGGGGCCACGGAACCCTTTCCAGGCAATGTCCGGAAGCGGGCGGCGGGGGAGACCTGGCCAAGGTCGCGTGTGGGGCCGTACTGCAAGCGGTAGTGGTACACCACGCCCGAGCGCAGACCGGTAACTGGCTGTCTGACGATGAAGTCAGTGGCGGGGTGAGCCTCCGCGATGGGGGTGAGCAGCGCGTTGGCAAAGTTGGCGTTGTCGGCAACTTCAAAGCGCGCAAAGCCCGGTGCCCCGGGGATGCCGCTCCAGCGAGTGTCGATGCGCTCAACCGGACGCGTGAGACGGGATTGCAGCAGGACGCTGCTTTCCGTTACTTCGCCCGCCATCAGGCCTTGCGCCAACTCAATGGAGTTGTGCAGGCGCGTCCCTTGGCCAAGCAGGATTGCGGCTGCGACAAACAATCCGAATCCACCCGCAAGTGCTACATGCTTCCAATACATGGATGGCAGCGTATCACTGGCAGCCCTGCTGGCGCTGGGGGGAACGCGGCGTCCATTACAGGGATTCCGGTCTGAAATGTCTATTTTGGAGTCACCTAGCACTTCCTGGATCCTGCTACCCTGGGCGTAGGGTGAGCATACAGCGGACGGCATCGTGGACGGCAGGGTTGGGCGCGTTGGCGCTGGCGGCCTACGCGGTGAACGGACGATCGTCATCGCTGTTGGCGCCTTCAGTGTATCGCGGCCCAAGGGGTGTCCCTCGCTACGCGCTCACCTTCGATGACGGCCCCAGTGAGAGCACGCCGCGACTGCTGGACCTGCTGGAATCCCACAACGTGCGCGCGACCTTTTTCCTGTTGGGGGCCAATGTGCGCAGGCTTCCAGGGATTGCGCGGGCCATCGTGGCGCGCGGCCATGAGGTGGGCAACCACGGCTTTCTGCACCCCTATTACTGCCTCCAAAC
Source organism: Bryobacterales bacterium (assembly GCA_025456495.1). GTDB lineage: Bacteria > Acidobacteriota > Terriglobia > Bryobacterales > Bryobacteraceae > JACTMJ01. The sequence goes on from JALOKO010000068.1 coordinate 4,351, forward strand.
CCCACGCGCGGTGTATGCCGATATCGTTGCCGCGCAGCAGGTTCTGGAAGACGCGTTGGGATTCAGCCCCTGGCTGTATCGCCCACCATTCGGTCTGCGTTGGCCCGGGATGCGCGCCGCGCAGCAAGACTGCGGTCTCCTGGGTGTGCAGTGGACCGTGATGCCCAAGGACTGGAAGTGGAGTCCGCAGCAGATTGCACAGCACCTGACTGAGCGCATCCGAGGCGGCGACATCGTGTGTCTGCATGACGGCCGAGAGCTTGCCGTCAATCCGGATGTTCGCGCCACCATCACCGCGGTGCGGGCCTTCCTGCTGCACAGCGCTACCCGCTGGTTGCGCGCGCAGACGGTGTCGGAACTGGTGGGCATCCTGCCGGATGTCCTTGAGGGTGACGCCAGCGCCAGTATTCGCGCTGCCTACTAAGCCTGCCCGGCGGCCCGCGTCATGGCTGCCTAGCGCGGCGTAAACCAGACCCGCTGGATGGGGTAATCCAGATACCCGGGCTCAGCATAGGGGCTGCGATTGTAGAACCACTCCAGACGCAGGCGCGGGCTGGCGGCGAATGCGGCGTCCTCTTTCAGCAGCCGCTGGAACTCGTCGTTCAGTTGGGGATGCTCCGCGGCCATGCGCTGCGCGATGGGTTCCATCACATAGGCGCCGAAGTATTCCTTGCGCTCAAACAACGAGTGCAGCAGTCCCCATCGCAGAAGGGAGTCTGGCGCGTTGGGTTCCAGTAGATGCGCGGCAATGCGGGCGCTGGCGTGGCGCGACGAAACCAACAGCGTTCCGGCAGGCAAGGTACACGGCGATTCCAGCACCTCCGTCTTGACGCTGTTCAGCGGGAAACGGCCCTCGCTGGGTGCGTTGGCGAACTTGGGTTCAGACAGCCGGTAGCGTTCGCAGCGGCCGGTGCGCGGCTCGCTGAGACGCTCAAAGGGGACGCCATGCAGGCTGAGTTTTTCGGCCACCACCGTCCACGCGGGAGGGACGGCCCAGGCTTCGGGAACCCGTATGGCCACCGCGGCCTCCTGAAAACGGAACAGTTTGGTGGGAACCTCAGTGCGCGGCAAGGTGTAGCGCGGCACCGTGCCACCGGCTATGGGCGCGGGCGCCTGCTCCACGGTGACGCCGCGAAAAACGAAGCCCTCTGATTGACCGGTATGCTTGCCCTCCAGCAACAAGGAGGCATCGGAGCCGCCCAGCGCGCGCGTGGCGGTATCAGACAACTCGACGGCGCTGAGGAGTGCCGCGGGGTCTGCCGCCACGGTCTGCAGCGCATGCAGCGTAACATCGTAGTGACTCCAGACGCGGGTGCGGTAGCTTTTCAGGCTGTGCGTTTCAATCAGCAAGCCAGCGCGATTGCGTGCGGCGGCATAGGCTTGGGAAAAGCGCGGAGAGAAGATCTGCGTGCGGTAGCCACGCTCAGGATGCGCGGGGTCAAAGTAGCCATAGGGAGCCATGATGTGGCCGTCGGCTTCCATTCGCTGATAGAGGCCGGGCAGGAAGCGGTCACGGGTCCAGCGTGCCAGCGGGAGCGCCACGTCGTCGTTTTCCGCCATGTCGATGGTGAGATCGTACTGATGATCCATGCCGTTGGTGACATGATGATCGATCATCAGGTGAGGCAGCCAGGCGTTATAGTAGCGCAGCCAGGCCTGCATCTCCGGGGCGTCAGCCTTCACATACTCGCGATTCAAGTTCAAGCGTTGGGCGGTCGCGCGGAAGCCCATCGCGAGAGGGCCGTTCTGGTTGACGCGCAGGTAGCGGCTGGCCATCTCGTGCCCGTCGATGTTGAAGACCACCAGCGTGGCCACGTGCATGTGCTCCAGCAGCGCGGCGTGTCGCCCACTCACCAACAGGTCGCGCATCAGCATCAGGCTGGCGGGCTTGCCCGCAACTTCGCCGGAGTGGATCGCGTTCTGGATGAACACCAGCGGCTTGCCGCTCTTGCGCACCAGATCGGGGGTGAAGGCGCGGCTCTTGCTGGCCATCAGCACCAGCAGTTCGCGGCCCTCCGGCGTGCGGCCGATGGAGATGAGCTTGGCGTAGCGGGAGCGTTTGGCAATTTCTCGCGCGAGCGTCTCGGCTTCGGCATACGGGCCTGTCTGCTGGTAAGCGGACCTCTCATCGGTGGTGAGAAGGCTGGACAAGGCGGCCTGAGTGCTTTCCATCAAGCTGCGGACTGCCGCGGCGCCCGGCGGTTCGGCCACCGAAACCGGTCGCATGGGCTCCACTGGATAGGTGGTTTGCGCAAGGCACGTTGACGATAGCGCGCAGGCCATCAGAGCCAGCGCGGAAGCGAAGCGAAGCATGGGGACTCCCGAAGATTGATGTGCTGCGATGGGCCCCGAGCAGGGAGGGCAATGGCGGACGAGGCAGCGCCTACGGTGGCAGGGAACGGAAGCGGCAAGGGCGCGTTCTCTCGTATGGTACCGCGAGCGCGCGCCCTTGCCGAATCGATGCGGATTACTGGTTGGTGACCACTCCGCCGATGGCCACTCCGATGACGTCGCCGGAGATCACCAGTTCCACGCGGCGATTGCGTTGACGGCCGTCGCGGGTGTTGTTATCGGCCACGGGCCGAGAGCTGGCGTAGCCGCGACCGGTGATGTTTGCCGCGGGGAAGCCCTCCTGCACCAGGTAGTTCATGACGGCGGAGGCGCGCTGCTCAGACAGCCGCTCATTGATGGCCTGGGATCCGGTGGAATCCGTGTGCCCCTCGATTTCCAGCGTTAGGCCGGGGGTCCAACTCAGGATGCCGCTGATCTTCGACAGGGCCTGGCGGGTTTCGGGCTTCAGGTCAAAGCTGCCAGTGTCAAAGAGGATGTCGGACATGGTGACCACCAGGCCGCGCGGGGTGTCCTGGGTTTGGAGAACCCGGTTCAATTGCTCAACCAATCGCTGGCGTAGGGCATTGGCCTCAGCCCGGGCGCGTTCGGCGTCGGCGCGGGAAAGCTCAGCCTGCTGGTTGGCCTGTGCTGCCTGCTGCGCCGCCAGTTCCGCCTGGCGTCTTGCGGCTTCTTCCGCGGCGCGCGCGGCTGCTTTCTGGGCTTCCGCTTCCGCGCGCTGCCGGGCTTCCCGCTCGGCCTGCAGTTGCGCCATCAGGCTTTGCTGTTCTGCCTGCCGTTGGCGTTCCTCGGCTTGCTGCCTTGCCTGGTCGCGTTCGGCGGCCAACTGTTTGGCCGCTTCCTCGCGGCGGCGTGCCTCTTCGGCCTTGGCTCGCTCAGCTTCCTGCTCGTTGAATATCCGTTCTTCCTCGCGCTTGCGCAGGCCGATGACGCGGGCGTCTTCGGCTGCCTGGGTGACGTCGCGCGCGGTGGTTTCAGAGGGCTTCCATTGCTTGCGCGTCACGTAATCCTCAGTGCGCTCCATGAAACTGCGCGCCCGTTCAAAGCTGGATGCCGCGTACTTATCAGCCATGGCAATCTTGGCCAGGCGCATGGCGTTACGCGCCTGAATGACGTCAAAGGGCACACCGGGTTCCATCTCCAGCGGCTTGAGGTCGTTGGGATTCGCCTCCAGCACATACTGTCCGCGTTCGATGAGTTCGAAGCGAGCGTCAATTTCAGACTGCATCCCCTTCGTATCGCGGCGCGGCACGTTCTCAAGCACCACCACGTTGCTGGGCATGGTGACCGCGAAGTATGGTTCGGCGGTCACAATCATGCCGAAGGTCTGCAGTTTGGTGGTGACGTTCAGTCGCGCGCGTCCATTCTCCATGCGTACTTCGCCCATGCTGATGGCGCGACCCTGCGGCGTCACCGCCCACAGAACATAGGTGAGATATTCGTTGCCAAACCGCGTGGGGGACTGCAAATTTCGCAGGTCCGCCTGCACCTCAACATAGCCATCCCGGCTACGCACGTTGGCGCGTCCCTCGGCATCGCTCATCAAAACAGTGCCGCGAAAATCCACGCTGGTGGAAGTATTTACCCGATAGGTGATCGCCTTGGTGCTTCTGGACGTAACCGTGATGTTGTACAACGCTTGTGGCTTATCCTCTGAGCCTTCCACCTGCTGCGTCGCAGCCGGCAGCGCCAGCAACATCAGGGCCAGAACCAGAACCCACCCCATTCGAATTTCCTTCATCGTTCTCTTCCTTTCGCGCCACCGGGAGTGGCTCTCGTTAGACGGTGTACAGGAAACAACTGTTGCGCCCACACGGCAAACGGATGCACGTTCGCTTCCAAAGTGATCGATGCGCGCCAGCGGTTCTGTCCTACTGCGCTTTCGGACCAATCCGTGTCTTTCCGGGTTCAGGGGGGCCGCTTGGGAAGGTCTCGGGATTCACCAACACTTCCGTGGAAAACTTCAGTGGATAGCGTCCGGGACCCTTCCATTCCATTTCGACAAAGTAGGCGGTGAAGCCAGTGTCCGGTTTCGGGACATTGGCGATCCATACGTTGGGTTCAGTGGCTTCCAGGGGCGTGGACTTGTAGATGGGTCCCGCCGAGTCAATGCGAAAGTCGTTAAACCTGGGGTTGGTGGCGGCCCATAAGCGTACCGCCTCAGGCTTGCTGCTGGCGGTCACGCGGAGGCTGCCATCGGCTTGGACGGTCCAGTCCATGGTAGGGCGGGAGACGCCCTCCAGCACGGTCTGGTAGTAGGCAATGATGGTGGGCAAGGCGTCGGTGCCCTTACCCACGTCGTGGCCCGCGTTGGGAACGTAACGCAGATGCTTTTCGCCGCGCAGGTCCTTGTAGTAAAAGCGCGAAGACTCGGGCCGAAAGAACTGGTCGCCGCTTCCGTTCACCAGAAATTTGGGCATGGTGAGGCGATCGCGATAGGCATAGGGGTCGACAATCGCCATCAATTCGCGGAAGGCCGGATCGTCCATGCGATCCATAATCCCCTCGCGAAAGTAGTCGCCCACGGCGGGTGCCCAGAAGCCGTACTTGCGGAAGTGATAGAAGAAGCTGCGCTCCACGTTCAACAGGTCAATGACGATGGGAACAGCGGCCACCACGCGCTTGTCCACGGCGGCGGTGGTCCAGGTGGTCCAGCCGCGCTTGCTGCCGCCCGCCACCACAAACTTGTCCACGGTATTGCCGCCGCCTGCCTCACTGGCCAGCAGGCTGGTGACGGTATCCATGGCGCGCACGGCAGCCTTGGTCATGGGGAGGCGGAAGATCCATTTGGGGTCTCGCGTTTCCACATACCGGCGCCAGCCCAGTGCGAGGATCTCGTCCTCTTTCCGTGGGCCGAAGTCATCGCCCTTGAAGACCAGGGGTTGGTTGGGCACCATGCGTAGTTCCGCCACCACACTGTTGGTTGCCTTGGCGATGTTCAGGAAATCTCGCGACACGCGCGGCTGCTTGCCATCGTTGGCGCCGCCTGTGATGAAGAGGAAACCTGTTCGGTGCTTCAACTCATCGGGGCGATAGATGTACAGGGAATGCTCCCAAACGGGGCGATCCACCTCTGCTTCGGTGAGCCAGGTTTGGGAGATCATCTTCACCAGGAAAGCCGTGGCGCCCTCGCCGCTCTGGGTGGTTACCAGTTCATAGCGATAGCTTGGGTCCGGCTTGGCGATGTAGGCGTCCAGCGCGGTGGGCCGGGTGGCCACGCGGGTGAGGGGCACATCCATGGGATCCCCACTGCGCGTGCTCCAGGCCGCCGCCGCCAGGGCGACCACAAAAAAGATGAGGACGACTCGGTGCTTTTTCAACTTGGAAAACATCCTTAGTAGCAGGTGTGAGGGAAGCGCTTTTCATTTTACTCCGTCCGCGGGTGACGGCACGGTTTCGTTGTCGTTGTTTTCATCGCCAGCAAGTTCGTTGCCGGTAGTGTTCCTGCGGGAAGAAGCTGAGCGGGCGATGCGTAGACGAACCGGCGAAGGTAAAGGCAAGGGTTTGCTTCCAGTTCGGTTAGGTGGCTATGACAAAACCAGCGATATTGACCGTGGATGATGATCCGGAGGTGCTTCGCTCAATCGCCCGCGATCTGCGCAAGCAGTATGGCGAAGACTATCGCATCCTGCGGGCGGACTCCGGCGTAGCGGCGCTGGAGGCGCTGGAGGAACTGCGCCAGAAGCAGGAAGCGGTCGCGCTGATTCTCAGTGATCAGCGTATGCCGGGCATGGATGGGGTGACCTTCCTGGAACGCGCCGCCGCGCTGGTTGGCAAGGCCAAGCGGGTGATGCTGACCGCCTACGCCGACACGCAGGCCGCCATCAACGCCATCAATCTGTCGCAGGTGGACTATTACCTGCTGAAGCCATGGGATCCTCCGGAAGAGAAGCTGTTCCCGGTGTTGGACGACCTACTGGATGCATGGCGCGCGGACTTCCGCCCGGGCTACGGCGGGGTTCGGGTGGTGGGTTCGCGATGGAGCCAGCCGACGCACCTGGTGAAGGACTTCCTGGCGCGCAATCAGGTTCCCTACACCTACCTGGACGCGGAATCCAGCGACGAGGCGCGAGACCTGATGGAGGGCGCCGCGCTGGAGGGAAGCGCCAATCTGCCAATCGTGATGTTGCCCGATGGGGAGCGCCTGTTGGCGCCCAGTGTGGCAGAGGTGGCGGCACGGGTTGGGCTGGGCGCTCGGGCAACGCAGAAGTTCTACGATCTGGCCATCGTGGGAGGGGGGCCCGCAGGTTTGGCGGCGGCTGTCTACGGCGCCTCCGAGGGCCTGAAGACGGTGCTGATTGAGCGCGAGGCGCCGGGCGGGCAGGCTGGCACCAGCAGTCGCATTGAGA
>JALOKO010000534.1 GCA_025456495.1 Bryobacterales bacterium
CGGTGAACTGCCGCAACAGCGCGGTAATCCCATGCAGGGGTAGCTGGGCGCAGTCAGCCTCCACCAGCGGTCCATCCAGCAGGCTGCGCTCGCGCTTGGCGTGATAGAAGCGCCGGGCCAGGGTGGACTTGCCTGCCCCACGCTTTCCGGTGAACAGCAACGCAAGGTTCTTGCGGCCCAGAATGGAAGCAAGCCGACGGATGATGCCGTTGAACTGCGGGTTACGGCACTCAATGCCGCCACGCAGGGAACGCTCCACCGACGCATTCAGCGTACTGTCGCCCACCACCCGATCCACCGCCGCGCCCGGGCGTACGTCGATGATCTCGTAGCTGCCCAGGATGTCGTCCGGCGTTGAGGGCATCCGCGATTGGATTAACCGCGCGGGGGCCACCCCGTGGCTGGCCAGAAAGATCAGCGATAGCTGCGCCGGGATAGCCAGGTTGCTGACGTGCAGGAAGTAGTCTTCCGCCTCCACGATGAAGCGGTAGCTGGTAACGAAGTCGCCCAGCGTCTTGAGTGAGGAGCTGAAATCGCCCAGCGCGCCGTTTGACAGCTCCCAGGTACGCACTTCCGTCTCAGGAGACGCCGTCAGCAGGTCCTCTACGATGTCCCCTACCACACCGGAGTCGCGCTGCTCGTGGATGAGTTCATAGCGGTGGATGGAGAAATCATGATGCTGCGAAACAGAGATCGCGGGCCGCCATACGCCCCATCGATCCTGCTTACGCGAAACGTCCTGATTGGAGTCCAAAAGACCGAGAACGACTTTCCGCTTCATGTCTCGAATTTCACCTTACGGCATCCTATCCTCCAGATCAATAGCAATCTGTATAAATGTGCGTAAAAATTCACCCACCTGAGGCGTTGCGGAAGCAGGAGCGCGGGATCTTAGCGTGTGAACGGCTCGGGGAACAGGCCTAATTCTTGGGGCCATCCATCACCAGCAGCAGGTCCAGTGCGGGTGAAAGCGCAGACCCCACCTGCACTTGAATCCGCGTGGGTCCCGCGGGAAGTGCGTGTTGGTCCAGCCTCAGGTTCAATTGGTCGAGGCCGGCAAACTGCCCTTGGGGGCCACTGTAGACGGGCGTCACGGGCAGCCCGCCCAGTAGCGCCTTGGGGGGAGTATCCTCAGCGGCGAAGCGCCAGCCCGTGCCGTACAAAGTCACATACACTTCCACGTCCGGCTGGCCCAACCGGATGAGCCGCGGCTGTGGTGGAGCGCCGGGCTGTTGGGGATCCGTGACAGAGAGCCATTCCCATTCACGGGTTCCGTCGGGGAAGACATACAGCACCTCACCGGCCGGGGGACCCATGCCGTCCGCTGACGCAGCAAACAGCGCCGGGGCTTGCGCATCCACACGCAACCAGTCGCGATGGGTTGCCTCCCCCTGACGCTGCACCACCAGGCTGGCAATGCCCGGGGCCAGCGCGGTGGGTAAGGCCAGATTGACCTGCTGGGGCGAGACCAGGATCAGCGAAGCGTCCGCACTCACCCCACGGGAATCTCGAACCGCAACGCGCACGCCATCCAGTTCCGCGGGCAAAGCAGCGCCCGCGGCGGCCACCAGTGCCCCGGCAAGGTCAAGGCCGAACAGCGAGACCAACGCGCCTGGGGCGCTCACCCGGCGAACGTAGCTGGCGGCGGAGGTAGCCACCAATCGTCCCGCGCTGACCGGGGTGCGGGAATGGGCGCTTAGGAATCCGGCCATCAGCCGCACAGCGGTATCGGTGGCGGCGGGCGGCAGCGGCGAGGATCGCAGGACGCGTACGGCGGCGCCCGGCCAGCATCCGTACGCATCCTGAAAGGCGAAGCCGTTTGGCTGCTGGGGCAGCCATTCGCGGCTCCACGCACAACGGTTCCGCGTCCGCCAGAAGGAGGGCAGATCCTCCACGGGTTCTCCGTCGGAAGCCACGCCCTCCGCGGGGTTCAGCATAAACGCCGCCAGTTCGGTGGTCGGATGGCAGTTAGCCAGGACCCGCGACCCATCGTCGGCCGGCGCCATCAAGGCAAGGCCAGCAAAGGACGGCGCATCCACGCAGGCGATACGGGCAGCCACGGGGGCAGCATCCGCAAAACCGCTGAGGTAGATCCGTTCGCGGTCCACGCCCGACGCCGCGGATAGGCTGCCGACCATGGCGCGCAACATGGCCGGGGCCGCGTCACTGTGCAGGGGAAGTTCCGGAAGCGCCAGCATCCACTGCCGCTGTTGGGCCAGAGTTAGAAGTCCACTGGCGCGCGCAAACGGGGCAGGGTCAGCGGCGGCGGGGGGCAGGGCCACCAGCAGCGGACACTGGGCTTCCGCCGGCATACAGGCCGTCGGGATGTACTGCCACCAAACCAGTGCGCCCATCGCTACATCACTGGTAGTTTCCCTAACCACGGCAGGCGGCTGGCCAAGCTCCCGCACCGGAATGGCAGCGGCCAGCAAATCCTGAATCTGGTAATAGAATGGCGGAAAGGTCCCGTTGGCATCGCGCAGGAAGGCCAGAAAGAGCAGGTCACGCGAGGCATCCAGGAACGGGCTCACGCCAAAGCTGCCCTGGCTGCTGTTGAGGTCCGGAAATGCATCCCCCATGCCCTCCAGCCAGTTCCCCAGCCCATATCGATTCAGGGATGCCCCCGTGCGAAAGGGCTCTTGCGCACTGTAGAGCGTGCCACGGATGGGGACGCCCGTGGTCTGATCGGCCAGCATCAGGTCTATCATGCGGCGTGAGAGCACGCGCACCCCATCCAGAACGCCTCTGCCGCGAATCATTCGCAGGAAACGCAGATAGTCCTCCGCCGTGGAAACCGCGCCGGCCGCCACCTGCGGATTCGCCTGTAGTTCCGGGCGGGGGAAGGTGGTCTCGGTCATCCCCAGCGGACCCGCAAGACGCTGGGCAAAGAACGTGTTCCAGGGCAGGCCAGTGGCGGCCTCGGCGACATGGGCCGCCAC
>JALOKO010000535.1 GCA_025456495.1 Bryobacterales bacterium
ATGGGGTAGCCGCCTACGATGTAGCTGTGCAGCTGCGAGATGGTTTCGCGCTGTTCGGCTACGGTCCACTTGATGAGGTCGCCCATGGAGACAATGCCCACTACGCTGCCTTCGTGGATTACCGGTAGGTAGCGGGCGCGCGTGTCCGTGAGCGCGGCCATGCACATGGCCACGGTATCGTCCGGGCTGGCTGTGATCAGCGGCGGGGTCATGATCTCGCGGACCTTGGTTTCGCGCGAATTGCGACCGCGTAGAATTACCTTCCGGGTGTAGTCCCGTTCCGAGAGTAGCCCTACCAGGCGCTGCTCCTCCAGCACCACCAGTGCCCCGATGCCGCGCTCGGCCATCTTGGCAATTGCCTCAAACACGGTGGTCTCCGGATCAATCGTGTGTACCTGCCAGCCCTTGCTATCCAGCAGGGCACGGACCGTTGCGTTGGAATCTGACACGGGCGCCATTGCAGCCCCTCCTTTGGGATGGAATTTTAACGAAAGTGTGACCGGAAAGAAAGGGGGAGGGAACCGGAAAGTAGAGCAACGTACGGGGCAGGGGGATCCAGCGGGCGAAGCTGCGGGCTGAGGCGGCTGCGACTAGCCTGCGTCGCGGGGAGAACGACGGATTTACGGCTTGGCGCTGCCGCAGGCCTGCTGGAGGGCAGTGAGGTTCTTCCGGGCGAAGTCAGCCTCTTCGAGGTCAGGGTTCAGTTCCAGCATGGTTTCAAAGTGGCGGATGGCGGGGGCGCACAGGCTGGGGTCGTTCTGCAGGTTTGCCTGGCGTGCATAGCTGAGGCCCAGCGCGTAATGCGTGAAGGGATCAGCGGAATCGTAGCGCAGCGCTTCGCGACAGGCTTCGATGGCTTCCCCGTACTTGTTGAGCTTCCTGCCTGCATCACAGATTCCGAACCAGGCTTGGCTGCGGAGTTCCTTCCAGATGTCCTGCTGGGCAGCGCGCTTCTTCTTGCCAATGCCGGCCAGGAAACCCAACACGTAGTAGTTCAGGTTGCCGGCGAGTTTGCTGTTGAAGTCAGAGAGCCGCAGGTAGCGCTGGTAGGAGTCAATGGCCTCCGTGTAGTCGCCATTCATGCGAAGGCTTTGGGCGAGCCAAAAGTGGGACTCGCCATCATCCGGAGCAACGTCGACGGCGCGGCGGGCGGAAGTGACGGCTTCCTTGAAGAGGTCCTTCCGCAGATAAGCCTGCGACTGCAGGTACCAGGCCATGCCATTGCGCTTGTCCCGCTGGGTGACGACGTTCAACTGGCGGATGGATTCGTCCAGGTCTCCGATATCCAACAACATGCCAGCGAAACTGGCGCGGGCTTCGAGATAGTCGGGGTCAATTTCGATGGCCTTTTGAAAAAACCGGCGCGCTTTGTCCTGGTCGAACAAGGCGTTATAGGTGCGCGCCAGGTAGAGCGCGGCCTGGCTGTACTTGGGGTCGAGGGCCAGCGCCTGCTGGAAGTCGGCGGCCGCCTCCTGGTAGTTCTTGGCATAGCCCTTGTTGTACTTCTCGATGCCGCTCTCGAACTTGTCAATTGCGGCCCGGTTCCGTCGGCGTGGGATCAGGATCTTGATGGTGACGGTCTTTTCCTGGCCCGGGTAGACCACCTCTTCGCGGGGGCCATCGGGCTCAAAGCCCATCTTCACGGCCCGCACCCGATGGACGCCGGGAGTCAGGCCAGGCAGGCGCAGGGGCTCATCCTTGTTCACCACACCCACGCTGCGGTCGTTGACAAAGACCTCCACCCCATCGCGATTGGTTTCAAACACCAGCGTGCCGAACTTGGGTGCGGGCGCTGAGCCCATCGCCTTATTGCTGGGGATATAGGCCAGCAGCATGTCCTTATCGAAGCTGCCGCGGTCAGAGGTGGGGTTCTGGGCGCCTTGGGTTGCTTCGCGGACATTGCGGCGCACGTACTCGGCCAGTTCGTCGGCGGTGACAATACTGTCGGTGTTCTCATCCGCCAACCCCTCCATGCCCTTCACGACGTAGTAGGTGAAAGCGCCATGGCCTCCGCCGAAATCGATGCTCTCGAAGCTTTGTTCGCGGTCGCGGCTGGCCGTGAGGGAAAACAGCGACGTGTTCAGGTTCAGCAGGCGGCTGTTCAATTGGGCGCTGTCTTCGGGGGCGATGACGCCGCTGTGGCAGCTATCGGTCAGCAGCACCTTCCAGCGGGCCTGAATCTTACCGCCGATGACTTCGCCGAGGTTTTGCATGGGGTATCCATACTTGGACGGATCCTCGATGCGGAAGTCGTAAGGAGCGAGGTAGCCGCCTCCCTGGTAGAGGAAGCCATGGCCAGCGAAATAGATCAGCACGCGGTCTTCAGGTTGAGCGACGGAAGGCAGCCACTCCTCGAGCTCGCGGCGGATGTTTTCGAGCGTTGCTTCTTCGCCCACGAGGCGCTTGACGTTCTCGGCCCGGAAATTGCCGCCCTCGGGACTGATGAGCACTGAGTAGATGCTTTCGGCATCCTTCTCGGCGTACTGCAGCTGGAAATTGCCTTGGAGGTTAGGGTAGTTGCCGACGCCGATCACCAGGGCGTAGCTGCGAGGAATCACCAACTTGTTGCCGGAGATATCCTCAATCTCAACGGGGACATCTTTTTCCACCTTCAGGTCGCGTTGCTGGGCGTTTGTCGGGGCCTGCGCGGGTAAGGCACTGGGAAAGGCGAAAAGAATCGCCATCAGCAGGCCGTAGATACTGCGGCGCCAGGCGCCTGCAAGACTAATCGTGCGCAATGCGGAATTCATAAATCATCGGTCCTTCCATGGTTCCGGGTGCGCTGATGACCTGCTTTTCCTGGTTGCGCATGAAGAATAGTTCGCGCGATTGCATGCGTGGTAGCTTCTCCCAGCTTTCGGGCAGGCTCTTGGTATCGGGGACGGTGCGCATACCGGCCGAGCTGTCGATGCATTCGCCGCGGGCGCGGAATAAACT
>JALOKO010000069.1 GCA_025456495.1 Bryobacterales bacterium
CGATAATGGCATCCACCTTGTGACCGGGAAGCTGCCCGCCTTCGCCCGGCTTGGCGCCTTGTGCAATCTTGATCTGCAACTCGTCGGCGTTTACCAGGTAGTGCGTGGTGACGCCGAAGCGGCCGGAGGCCACCTGCTTGATGGCGCTGCGCTTGGAATCGCCGTTGGGCAAAGGCAGGTAGCGCGCTTCATCCTCGCCACCCTCGCCGGTGTTGGAGCGTCCACCAATCCGGTTCATGGCGATGGCCAGCGTCTCGTGCGCCTCAGCGCTGATGGAGCCGAAGCTCATTGCGCCGGTGGCGAAGCGCTTTACAATGTTGGCGGCGGGTTCCACCTGGTCCAACGGAATGGGAGTGCTGGAATCCTTGAAGTTCATCAGCCCGCGCAAGGTGGCCCGATGCTTCTCCTGCTGGTTGATGTGTTCCGCGTACTCCTTGTAGGTGGCGTAGGAGTTGCCGCGCACCGCATGCTGCAGCTTGCTTACTGAAAAGGGATTGTAGAGGTGATACTCGCCACGCACGCGATATTGATAGGATCCGCCGACATCCAGTTCAGGTTCGTCCTTGCTTACCTTCTGGAAGGCGAAGTGGTGCTTCAGTTGTGCTTCGCGGGCGACGACATCCATGCCGATGCCCTCAATGCGGGAGGGGGTGCCCGTGAAGTATTGGTCAACAAAGTCCCGGCTGAGCCCGATGGCTTCAAAGATCTGCGCGCCACGATAGCTCTGCAGAGTGGACACACCCATTTTGCTGAAGACCTTCAGCAGTCCCTTGTTGAGGGCCTTCACGTATTTCTTGTGCAGGGTATCCGGCGGGGTATTGCCCAGCAGACCGCGCGCGGAAAGATCGTCCAGCGTTTCAAAGGCCAGGAAGGGGTTCACCGCGCTGGCGCCGTAGCCGATCAGCAGCGCGAAGTGCATGACTTCCCGGGGCTCACCGGATTCGACGATGAGGGCGCATTGCGTGCGTAGCTCTTCGCGGGTGAGGTGATTGTGGACGGCGCTTAAGGCCAGCAGGCTAGGGATGGGGGCGTACTCATCGTCCAGGCCACGGTCAGACAAAATGAGCATGGTGTAGCCGCTCTTGACGGCCAGGCTGGCGCGCTTGCAGAGGGCATCCATGGCGCGTCGCAGGCCATCCGGCCCATCAGCCACCCGAAACAGCGTGGGCAGCGTGGTGGCCAGGAAGTCTCCCTTGCTGACGCGACGCAGCTTCTCCAGGTGCTTGTTCTCAAGGATGGGGTGATCCAGCTTGAGGGTCTGCGCGTGTTCCGGCGTCTCGTCCAGGATGTTGCGCTCTGAGCCGATGTAGCTCACCAAGGACATCACCAGGTCTTCGCGAATGGGGTCAATCGCTGGGTTGGTGACCTGTGCGAACAGTTGCTTGAAGTAGTGGAAGAGGGGCTGGGGCTTGTCGGAGAGGCAGGCCAGCGGGGTGTCGGTGCCCATACTGCCCACAGGCTCCTGCCCATCGGTGGCCATGGGACCCATGATGACGCGGATATCCTCATCGGTGTACCCAAAGGCGCGCTGGCGCTGCAGCAGCGTGTCATGGGAAGCGGGGAAACTGCGACCGCTATCGGGCAGGTCCTCCAACCGCAACTGGTTTTGCTCAATCCACTGGCGATAGGGCTTACGGCCCTTCAGTTGGTCTTTCAGTTCCTCGTCGGGAACGATACGGCCCTGCGCCAGATCCACCAGAAACATACGACCTGGCTGGAGGCGTCCCTTGCTGCGGATGTTCTTTGGCTCAACGGGAAGCACGCCCGTTTCCGAGGCCATGATCACCAGGTCGTCGTGCGTGACATAGTAACGGGCGGGACGCAATCCGTTGCGGTCCAGCGTGGCGCCCACGACGCTGCCATCGGTGAAGGCCACTGCGGCGGGGCCATCCCAGGGCTCCATCAGCGAGGCATGGTACTCGTAGAAGGCCTTCCGGTCGTCGTCCATCATGTTGTTGGCGTCCCAGGCTTCCGGGATGAGCATCGCCATTACGTGAGGCAGGCTGCGTCCGGTAAGCGTCAACAGCTCTACCACGTTGTCCAGGCCTGAGGAATCGCTGCCGTCGGGCAGGACGATAGGGAAGAGCTTCTTGAGATCGTCACCGAAGAGCGGACTTTCCAGCACGCTTTGGCGGGCGTTCATCCAGGCCACGTTGCCGCGAATGGTGTTGATTTCGCCGTTGTGGCAGATGTAGCGAAAGGGGTGCGCCAAGTCCCAGGTGGGAAAGGTGTTGGTGGAGAAGCGCTGGTGTACCATGCACAGGGCGCTGACGAAATCCTTGTCGTTGAGGTCCTGGTAGAACTCGCGAATCTGCGGCGCCAATAGCAGGCCCTTGTAGATGATGGTGCGGGTGGAGAACGACGGGATGTAGAAGAACTTGCGTTCGTTGATGTCGCTGCGGTCAACGCGATTCTTGGTGACACGACGCAGGACGTAGAGCTTCCGCTCCAGCGTCATCTGGTCCATGCCGTCTGGCCCCTTGACGAAGACCTGGGCAATGTAGGGTTGCGAGCTGCGCGCCACGCGGCCAATGGCGTCCGGGTTGATGTGGCAGGTGCGCCATCCCAGCAGTTGCAGGCCTTCGTCGGCGATGGACTTTTCGACAATCGCCTCGCAGCGCAAGCGGTCAAAGCGGTCAACGGGCAGAAAGATCATGCCTACGCCATAACTGCCTGCCTCAGGAAGCGCAAAGCCCTGCTGGTCTGCTTCCTTTTGGAAGAAGAGGTGGGGAATCTGGGTAAGCACTCCGGCGCCGTCGCCAGTGTCCGGGTCACAGCCGCAGGCTCCGCGATGGGTGAGGTTGATGAGGATCTCAACGCCTTTGTCGATGATGGAGTGTGACTTCTCACCTTTCAGGTGAGCCACAAACCCCAATCCACAGGCGTCTTTTTCTAGAGAAGGCAGATAGAGGCCTTGAGCCTCTGGCAGCCAGGGCGAAGCAGTCGTTTGGCGCATATGATCTTCTGGGAACCCCCGCACAGAGCGATCGGAAGTTCTTCCTAGAATACATGGGGACCGCAAAATAAGTCAATACGGACTTGCGGGATGGCAAAATAAGCTATACTGATTCTTATGGCAGTCCGCGTTGACTCAGACCATCTTCGCCTGTTCCGGGACATCGTCCTGCAGCGCAGCATCAGCAAGGGGGCGGCGCTACACGGCATCAGCCAGTCCGCCGCCAGCCAGCATCTGCAGGACCTGGAGCGCCGCTTAGGCGAGACATTGCTGGACCGCTCAACGCGTCCGTTTCGCGTGACCGAGTTTGGGACGCTATACCTGGAGCTATGTCAGGACCTGCTGGCGCGCTGCGAAACCTTCGACCGGGATTGGGACCGGAATCGCAACCTGATCACCGGCACGTTGCGGGTAGCGGCCATCTATTCGGTGGGGCTTTCGACGATGACGGCCGTGGAGAGCGCGTTTCGTGCGCGTTTCCCGGCGGCAACACTGGAACTGGAGTACCTGCGCCCGGACCGCGTGTACGAAAGCATTTTGCAGGAAAGCTGCGAACTGGGGCTGATCAGCTACCCGGAAAGCAACCGCGATATCGCCGTCATGCCATGGCTGGACGAGCAGATGGTGCTGGGAGTGAGCCCCGGACATCCGCTGGCGGCGCGGCGCCAGGTTCAACCGGCGGAGTTAAACGGAGTCTCGTTTATCGCCTTTGACCCGGACCTCCCGATTCGACGGCACATCGACGGGTTTCTTGCGGAGTGGCGGATTCTGGTGAAACAGACGATGGCCTTTGACAACATCCAGATGATCAAGGAGGCACTGGTGCTGGGTAGGGGCGTCAGCATCCTGCCGCTGCGGATGATGGACGCCGAAATCCACGAAGGCAAGCTGGTGGCGATTCCCATTGAAGCCGAAGGGTTGGTGCGGCCACTGGGAGTGATTCACCTGCGGCGGCGGCCGTTCAGCCCGGTGGCGGAACGCTTCTGCGCGATGCTGCAGGAGGATTTCGTCACCGCCGGCGAAACGATAAGCAACGCCAGCCACGCAGTGTAGCCAGCCACACAGTGTAGCCAGCCACACAGTGTAGCCAGCCACGCAGTGTAGCCAGCCACGCAGTGTAGCCAGCCACGCGGGACACAACCGGGCAGTGGCAGGGAGCCGACGTGGAACACAGCGGGTGAAATCGCGGCCGTTTCGGCGACGGCGGGCTACTTCTTGCGCCAGTAGGAGTAGTCCACCGCCATATCACCGGCCCACAGCAGATGTCCCAGGCGCTTCGGCCGCACCTCTCCGGCGTCGTAGGCCTGCAGGTCGTCCCAACCGTTCACGTCCACGGCGCCTTCCTTGGCCACGATCAAGACCCGGTAGTCGCACTCCTCGGGCACTGAGCCTTCCTGTTCAATCAATTGCCGGATGGGGTTCAGGTTGCTGCCCATCGTGCCATCCCCGCCATAGGCATAGATGATGTCTAGGTCCCAGCGCCCAATCAGCTTGCGCTTGCGCGGATGAAAGATCTCCACGGAGACCTTCAGCAGGTCCTGCGAGACCAGCCACTTGCCGATGCCGCGCTCGAGGGTGGTCCACTGGCGGGTGAGCTTGGCGGGGTCCAGGCCACTTTCGCGGACGATCTCCTTGAGGGAATACATCAGCTTGTCGGCCAGAAAGGAGGCGCTGTAGGCTCTGGTGTCGATGTAGGTTTTGGTGCTGCTCATGGCCGGAAAAAGGCTCCCATCTTGAGGACTTTGGCAAGGCCGCGCGGTTCAGCAGGCTCCGGTGCGCGGCGCTGGAACTCGGCGCCAAACGAGGGGGCTTGACCAACAGCGCGAAAGATCATGTTCTCTGACAAGGAGGCCAGTTCACGATTGAGCCAGCGCAAGTCAGAGGGCTCGCAAGGAATGGACAAGCGCCATTCCCCTTCGGTGGGGTTCACGGCGAGGGAACTCTCATCGTAGGTGGGGTTCATGATTGCCTCTTCGCCATGGAGGCAGTAGAGGCGCACGACGGCGGTGCTGGATTGCAGCACAAGGGCATCTTCACGGAGGGCCTCAGCGGAAATGGCCGCACAGGCGAGTCCGGAAACATGATTGAACTCGCGGCGCGCCGTGCCGGTGGGGTCCGGGGCCAGGAGCATGGCGATGGTGGCCCAGGTGTCGGTGGCGCTACGGACCGGGGTGGATACAATGCGGCGAACGATGGTGTTCATACGGGCATCTCCTCTGGAAACATGGCTGCTGGCGGGGACGCGGGATCCGCGTGAGCGTCGTTGGCGCGTAAACGATCCACAGCCGCCAGCAGGTCAGCCGCGCTGAGGGCGCCCGGGTCAAGCGCAACGTGCTTGCTGGTAGCGCAAGCGGCCACAACCACCTTGCGGATACGCCGTCCATCCAGGCCCTCGCACCGCCTGCAGGCTTCGTCGAACTGCGGCTGATGCAGCAGTTCGGCCAGCGCAGGGTAGTGCAGGGCCAGCGCCATCAGCGTATCGGTGAGGATGCGGCGGCAACCTTCGGCGTCGGGAAGCGGCAGGGTCTCCACCAGGTCAGCCCGCGACAAGAACGCCGCATCGATGGCCTGCGGAAAGTTGCTGGTGGCCAGAATCAGCAGGTTGGGATAGCGCGCGGCCAGGTGATCCACCTGGGCGAGAACGGCGTCGGTGGCGCGGTGGACATCAATGGGATTGGCTTCCATGCTCATGCGGGCGCGATCCGCGGCAAGAGTCTCCACTTCGTCCAGAAGCACGATGAGGGGACCAGCCTCCGCCTGTTCGGCCACCACTGACCCCAACAGGTGCCTCACCGCCTGCTGACTGCGACCCAGCGCCGCACTGGCCAAGGCATGCGGTTCCAACTCGATGTAGCGAAAGGGGGTGCCCGCGTCCACGCACTCAGCCACACGCGAGGCCAGCCCGCGCGCCAACGAGGTCTTTCCCGTTCCCGGCGGCCCCACCAGCACCATCACGCCGTGCAGCGGGACCAGGGCACGGTCTAGCCGCGCCCGCAGGGTGAAGTTGAGGATGGCCTGCGAGAGCAAGCGGTCCTTCACGTCTGGGGGCAAAATCACGGCGTCCCACAGCGTTTGGAACTCGCTACAAGGAAGATCCCGCGCATCCAGGATGCCGCGAACCTCAGTGATGGGCTTCAATCCGGGCGTGATCGGATGCAGAACGGGCACCTGTTCCAAGAAAATCTTCTCCCATGGGATAAACGCTCCCCTGGGTCCGTTTCGACACCAACGGGAAGGGGTACATCCCGATTCTAGTCCGCCTGCTCCCGGATTCCCAGAGCAGGATGAGCAAAATCAGTCATTTCAGTACTGCAACCCGGGTACTGCAGGGGCTAGTGCCCGGGGCGGGAACGGCGGAAGGCGAACGGAAACATCGGGAAAAACCCTAGGATTGGTGGCGTAAAGGGACGGGAGTCCTAGAGCGAAGCCTTCGCTGGAGAATTCGGCCGATTTCCGAGTTCCCACTCCCGATTTCCGTTGGAGGAATAGACAAACGGGGATACAATGAACGTAGAAGATTATCGAGGCGATTCACAAAATTTATCAAAAGAGGTCGATTTCCATGACTTCCTCAGTCCCCACCTCCCAACCCGAAGTCACCGCCCAAGGCCAGACCGGGGCGCCGGCGTTGCTGCAACTCCTGGGCTCCGTACGGATGTTCAGTCTGGTGATGGAGCAACTGGTGGAGAGCCGCGTACAGCAGGACATGGCGGGAGACCGCCTGAGCCGTTCGCAATGGAGATTGCTGGAGATCTTCGCCTTAACCGAGGTGCGCAATGTGACGGACCTGGCGGCGTTCCAGGGGGTAAGCACCGCCGCGGCCAGCAAGGCAGCGGACCGATTGGTGCGCATGGGATTGCTGACGCGCGAAGAGGATATGGAGGATCGCAGGCACATCCAACTGCGGTTGAGCGGGGAGGGGCAACGCCTGACGCGGGACTATCTGGCGGCGCTGCAGGCGCGCGTGACCAAGGTATTCGCGGACGCCGACGTACTGCCGGCGCGCAAGCTGGCTCAGGAGATGGATGAACTGACGGCAACGGCGACGGCCACGCGGTCTGAAATGGAGCGGATCTGCCTGCAATGCGCGGCAAACCGCCACACGGCATGCCTGGTGCAGCAACGGAAGGGGCAGCAGTGCGCCTTCATGCTGCATCACCGGGTGGTGAACCCGCTGATGCAGCATGCCAAGGGCGGAGTGGTTTGACTGGATGGGCATCACCAGACGAACCAGAAAAGCAGAAGATTCCCCTGGGATGGCAGACCGCGTAATGCCGGGCCTTGTAGGAGCGGCGGCGCCATGGCGGGCGGGATGGCATCATCCGTGACCTGGGATGGGATGGCCCCGGGACGCCCAACGCATCCAGCATTCCTGGGTAAGCTAGCATTCCTGGATGGGCCAGCATTCCTGGGCAGGCCAGCCTAGCACGGCAAGCCGACCTAGAAGGAGCCTTCGCGCTCGTAGGGCTTCTGGAGGTACTTGGCGGCTTCCTCCTGGGCGCCGGCAGTGTTGTCGCGGGTGCGGATGGCAGCGTTGTAAGAGGTGACCGCGCGCTCCCGCTGGCCGCTGACATCGAAAATCTTGCCCAGGTTGATGTGCGCCCACACTTCCGTCCAGGATGGCTTCAGATCCCCGTTCAGCACTTCCCGGAACTCGTTCGCCGCCGCCTGATAGTTGTTCTGCAGGAAGAAGACTTCGGCCACCCGATAATGCGCCAGCGAGGAACCGCGGTTCACCTCCAGGGCCTTCTGGTATTCCTGGAGGGCATCGTTGAACTGGCCGATTTCGGCGAACTGCTCACCGCGACGGATGGCCACCAGCACCCGCAAATCGCGGCTGAAGCGCAGGACATTGGTATCGGGGTCAATGCGGATTTTGGTGGGCTTACCGAAGGTTTCGGCCACGAATTCCGTCTCTGGCCCCATCACCTCGACGGTTTGCTCTTCGGGATTGCCCTCGGTTTCCACCATCAGTTTCACGGGCATGCTGAAGGTGTCCAGGTCTTGCTTCACCTTGCCCACCACACGAAAGCCCTTCTGGGTGCGGAGCACGGTGTATTCCAGTTTGAACTCGGGGGCGCTGTTGGACTCCAGCCACTGGATGAAGAAGGGTCCCATGTCGCGGTTGGCGAATTCGCTGGCCACGCGACTGAAGGCGCCCGTGCTTAACGGCTTGTTGGCAAACTCGTCCACGGTGGTCTTGATGAGGGCGAAGAACTTCTCGTCGCCCATCAGAGAGCGCATCATCTCCAGCGTGGCGGCGCCTTTGCTGGCGGTAAGCGCCCAGTATTCGGGCGAATAATCCTCAAGACGCGAAGCCTGCAGAGCGGGCGGGTAATCCACCGTCAAGGCGTCGATGTACATAGACTCGCGGTCCTCAATGGCCGCGGCGCGGTTCACGGTTTCCTCAAGCCAAAGCAGTTCGGAAAGGCGCGCAAATCCGTTGAAGATCCACAGGTGGTTGCGGCTCTCCGGGTACACCAGATGGCCCCACCACTGGCGGGACAGGTGATTGGCCAGCAGGCGCGCATTCACGCTTTCGCCAATTGACACGGAGTTCAGGAACAGCATGCCAGGCGCGGCGAAGGCCCCGGGCGCACCGCGTTCTGTCTCCACCAGAATGAGATTCGACAAGGGGGGGAGCCCGTAAAACTTCTGCAGAAGGCGCGTCAACTCGCCCGCCTGCTGGCCATAGGATTGGGCCATGCCGGCGTTCTCTCCTCGAAAGAGGACCCGGCTCTGGATGCCTTCGGCATTCACCACCGAAGGGTCAGTCCGGGAGTAGCCGATGCTACCGCCGAAGTTGGGACGGCTGCTCTTGAATTCGCGCACCATCCCCTGGTCAGAAATGATCTCAGTGACATCGCCGCTGCTGACGACGTTGAATTCGGCGGGGGTGGTGATGCGAATCCGCCATTCGTAGGGATCGGTGGTGTAGCCACTCACAGGGAACCAGCGGGTGGGATACAGCAGATAGCCGAAATCCTTCTGCAGAGACCCGAAGCGGATGCCGTAGATGGGCGATTCCTCCACACCGGAAAGGCGGCCTCCGTAGAGGAAGGTGAGTTCCAGCGGATCGCCTTTGCGGATGGGCTTGGCCAGGGTCACGGTGACGGTGAAGGTCTTCATGTCCCGATCCACGTTGAGGCTATTCCCATCGCTATCGGTGACACGACTGATGGAGAGGGCGTTGTTGAGCTCCATCCGCACGCTGGTGGTGTAGTCGCTCAGCATGCTGAGGGTGACCTTGGTGGTGGCGGTAACGCTTTGGCCATCCGGATCGATGGTGGCGTCGATGTCATAGCGGAGGACGTCCAGATCAGCGCGTGGCGCGGTAGCCTGAGCCATGGCGCGGGGTGGCGCCAACAGCCCTTGCAGCGCCAGCCCCAGCAAGAGCAGCGACGGCAGCAGTTGCGCCAGGAACACCCGGGCGCCCCACGGACGCAGGGGAGAGAGAGGGTGATGGCTGGAGATGCGCGATTGCATGCAGTGTTGTCCTTCCGTTCTCAAACGCCACTTAGCTTGTACGGGAATCCGCGGCCGGAACCGCAGGAGCGTCCAGGAGGGATGCGATGGCATCCGCCGCCCGGCCGATCGGATCCTCGCTGCCGGAGAGCAAGGCGCGCACCCGCAACAGATCCTGCCGCATGGCGGCCATCCGATCCGGATGGGCCAGCAGCCCGTCCACCGCCGCCGCCAGCGACTGGCCGGTGGCGGCGTCCTGCATGAACTCCGGCACCACCCGCTCACCAGCGATGAGGTTCACCATTGTGAGGTGAGGAACCTTCACCAGCCTCCGCCCCAATTTCCAACTCAATGGAGACACCTTATAAAAGGTGACCATCGGGACGCCGGCCAATGCGGCCTCCACCGTTACCGTACCACTGGCGGCAAGCACCACGTCAGCATGCGCCAGTAGATTCCAAGTATCCGCTTCAATGACTTGGATGGATTGCCGCGAAAAGCGTTTCCACCAACTGGCCGGATCAGGAAGCGGGAAGCCCGCGGGAGGTACTGCCAGCGCGCACTGCACGTCGCGCTTGCCGCGCAGGGCATCAACGGCGTCCAGCAGCACCGGCAGATGTCGCGCCCACTCGCCCGTGCGGCTGCCCGGCAGCAGGCCCAGCAGCGGCACGTCGTCGGCCAGCCCGTGATGGCGCAGGAATTCCCGCTTGCCAAGGGTGGGACGAAACATGCGCGTGAGGGGATGTCCGGCGTACATCGCATTCACTCCGCGCTGCCGAAAGAAGCTCTCCTCAAAAGGAAAGATGCACACCAGCAGGTCAATGATGTCTCGCATCAGGCGGGTGCGCCCCTGGCGCCAGGCCCACACCTGAGGAGCAACGTAGTAGACCACGGGGACGCCCATTCGCTTGAGTTGTCGCGCGACGCGAAAGTGGAAGTCGGGACTATCGGTGAGAATGGCCAGGTGAGGGCGTTCCTGGCGGGCGGCGCGAAGGAGCTTGCGGTACTCGCCGTAAATGCGCGGGATATGGGCCAGCACCTCCACCAGTCCCACCACGGACAAGGCCTCAGCCTGAATGACGGGACGCACGCCCACGGCACGCATCTTCGGCCCGGCGCAGCCAAAGAAGTCCGCGTCGGGAAAACGCGCGCGCAAGGCTTCCACCAACTGGGTAGCGTACATCTCGCCGCTGGCCTCACCGGCAGAGATCAGGATCTTGGGCCGCATCAGCCTTGTAGTCTAGCAGGGAGGATGGGGCAGTCCCCTGCGGTGATGACTGGCGGTGATGACTGGCGGCGCCCTGCCATTGGACTTGTGACGCTTCGCGCTGGTGATGCAGCAACTCGCGCGTCAGGCCAGGGACGGGATATCGCGAAGCCAGGCAATGGTGCCGGTGATTGCGTTGGCTCAGGTCAATCGGGCGAGTGAAGACCGGCAAGACCACAAGCCCCGGCTCAGTGACTTGCGCGAATCCGGTAGCATCGAACAGGATGCCGATACCGTGATGCTGCTCCACCGGGCGGGCCGTGTCGATAAAAGCGTC
>JALOKO010000536.1 GCA_025456495.1 Bryobacterales bacterium
GGTTTTGTCCGCGGCGATCACAGATCCAGATCGATCCGATGCCGGTACGGTTGCTGCGGAAGGCGATGCGGGTGCCATCGGGGGAGAACTCGGGCGCCATATCGAAGTAGGTGGAACCGATGCGAATCCTTGGGTTCCCTCCGCCGGTGGTGGACGCGGCCCAGATGTTCATGTCCTCAAAGTTGGCCACCCACAGCAATTGCGGCGAGCGATTGGCGACGGCCGGCTGCACGGCCGAAATGCTGGATTCCATCAGCCGGGTGAGCGGCCCACCGTCCAGCGGCACACGCCAGAGACGACGCCCGGTTTCACCGCGCTGCAGACTGACGATGAGCGCCTTGCCGTCCGGAGTCCAATCGTGCCCACGCGTACTGTGGCCTTCAAAGGTCACCCGCCGGGCTGTCAATTCCGCGCCGGGGTTGTCCAACAACGGCTGGACATAGACGTCTTCAATGCCTTCGGCCACCGCCCGCCGGAAGGCAAGACTCCTGCCATCGGGCGCGATTGCTGGCATGGAGTCGCCCACTGAGCCGACCGGCGGGGTGGTGAGCCACTCCCGGCGTCCATCGCTGAACCAGAAACGCACGATGCGCGATGGTTGGTGAGGGGCTGGCTGGTCAGTGGCCACCAGGAACCGGCCATCCGGCGACCAATCAAGATGCGCCGTGGCGCCGGCCGATACGGCCACCTCGCCCCAAACCTGCTCCTTACCGCTGCGCAGGGACTTCGTCATCACCGCCATGCGTCCGGTGGCACGGCTGCGCAGAAAAGCCAGGCTGACGCCGTCCGGTGACCAGGCCACGCCCTGTTCGTCCTCACCCGGTGTCTGCACCACGGGCTGGGGTTCGTCTTCGCCAATCACCTGCACGAAGATATCGGCGCCCTGGCCGTCAACGCTGTCGGCAACATAGGCCACCCTGCGATCATCCGGGGAGAAGGCCGGGTGCTCCTCGACGCCTTGCAGCGCGGTGAAGGGGACCATGGAGGGTCTGGCCACGGGAGCAGTTGCAAACTCGAAGCGGGTGGCGGCGAACACCAAAACCAACACTGCCATCACCGTCGCAAGGGCCCAGGCCAATTCGGGAATCCGCCGTGGCTGGCGCCGCGGGAGCTGTGGCCGGTGTGGGTGGGAGCGCGCCAGAGCTGCCTGTGGCTGTGGTTGGTCCGGCGGTTCCTGGTCCGGATGCGCTTGAACTGGATGCGCTTGAACTGGATGTCTGCGGTCTGGCAATGCCTCATCGAACGTGGCATCGTCTGCTGCTCCCGATGGCGCGGGCGCGGCTGTCGGGCGCTCGGAGGTCCAAGGCTCCAACGCTTCAACCAGAGTGAACTCCGGGACGTAACCACCCTTGGGCAGGTGGATACGCACCGCCTCCCCCATCCCCGCACCCGCGTAGAACTCCTGCAGCCGGGTGCGTAGGCGACGGGCCTCTACCCGAACGATGGCGTCGCTCTTGGTGTCATAGCCCGCCTCGCGGTCAAAAACGTGGACGCCAATGAGGCTCTCCTTCAAGTCGTCGGCTGCACCGGCAAGCCGCTGCTCGACGACAAACCGGAGAAATCGGCAGAGGCGTGGCGAGGAAGCAAATCGAGGGCTCGCCTCAATCCGTTGAAGCTGATCGCGGATCGCTTGCTGGTTCTGGCCCATGGGATTGAAGGTGGCAAGATGTCCACGCGGGCCCGGTCAGGCGGTGGCGCCTTGCGTGAGGTCAGAGTCGTCGAAAGAGAACAGATCGCGCGTGCGGGGGAGAGGCGCTACGGGAGCAGCCGCGCCAGGCGCCGGGAAAGTTTGCGGCGTCTGGGCTGGGGCTGACTTGGTGAGGGCGATTGCGCCCGCGGCCGCACTCGCCACCACCTCGGCGGCAGGGGTGGTGGATGCCGGGTCAAGCGCTTGCTGCAGAAGATGATGGAGACGACCGGCGTCCCGGCCAATCCGCATGCGCTCTTCTTCCAGTTCGGCGCGAGTGGCCGCCAATGCGGATTCCGCCGCCGCGAGCGCTGCCTGCGCGCCGGAAAGCGAACCACGCGCGGAGGTTAACTCCGCCTCCAGCAGGGCCTGTTGGTGCTGGGCCTCGTGCAACTGGCGGGTTAGGGTGGCCACCTGGGCCGAGGCTTCCCGTAGGGATCGGACAGCGGCGGCCGCTTCCTCAGCCGCCGTCCTAGCCTGCGCATCGTCCTGCAAAACCTGCTGCTTGGTTTCCGTTAGGCTGTGCTGGGCAGACTCCAGCTTGCGCTCCGCTTGATGGAGGCGGTCGGCGAGGTGCATGGCGGCCAGGACGCCCACGCGGGCGCCATCAGCGGTCCCGCTCTTGGAGGCAATCATGCCCATCAGCGCATCCACCTGACTGGCCAGGTGGTGAAACTCCGCGGCGGAGGTGGAGGACGTGATGCTGAGCGTCTGATTGAAGATAGTGACGCGAAAGACCTGCTTGGGCGTGGGTTCGCTATTCATGGACGTTTCGCTTCCCGGGCTGGCGGCATCCGGTTCCGGGCGGACTGCCCGCCGGAACAACACAACCGCTGGCCTCAGCCTATCGGCTTCGTGGCTACTTGGCAACCACCAACTCACGGTAAGCCGCGGCGGTGGCATTCCCTGACAGAAACACGTCCTGCTTGTTCATGCGCTGCAGGTGGAGCCAGACCCCGGTTTGAGGTGGCGCTGTGGAATTTCGGACGGCCACGTTGCGCGCTCCCATCATGTGAAGGGCAGCGCGGGAACCGCCCACCTTGGCTTGACGCGCATGCCAGCCATCCAGTTGCACACCGTCGGCGCTGTGCAGGAACAACGCATGGGCATCGGGCGCGGGTTCGGGGGCCGTCCATTCCACGCGGACATCACGAAGGCTGAGCCCGGCGACGTAGCCAGCCACCAGAGCAGCTTGCATTGTGTCCTCACCGGCCACCTGGTCCAGGGGCGAACGCCACGGCC
>JALOKO010000070.1 GCA_025456495.1 Bryobacterales bacterium
ACCGCGGCAACCAGTGATCCGAAATGCAGTGGACCCGTCGGGGAGGGCGCAAAGCGTCCCCGGTAGCCTGTTCCCGATCGCGGATCCTGCACCGACATTCCTGCCCAGCATAGCCAAGCCGCCGGGAGGTTTGCTGGGAGCTGTCGCCCGCTGGCAGGCAGCGCGGCTAAAAGCGGTCGCGCTGCTCAAGGTTCTTCATCACCTCCGCCCGCGTCCGCCAGACCGGACGCAACGCCTTGCGGGTCATCCACTCCAGTTGGTCCTCGGCGTGCGGCGTCTCCGGTTGGGAGGAATTGCCGTAGCTCATCACCGCATAGGCGCGCGGGGTTTTGGCGAACTCCACGCAGAGCACGAAGGTCTCGCCATGGATGGGTGCGCGCTTACGGTCTTTCATTGGGCCGAAGGTAATGACGCGGAAAATGCCCAGGTTACCGAAGCCCCCATTGGCAGGCAACTCCAGATTGCGATGGCGATACTTCATCACGTCCCCCCAGCGCGTATCCAGCGCACCAAAGTCCTTCTGCATTTGGGCGGCCGCCTCGTCCAGAAAAGTCACTGCTTCCTGGGGGTTCTTCAGCCCGCGCGGTGTGGAAAGCGGGTCGCGCATCGCATAGGGCACGGCAAATCGGGACTGGTCCGCCATCGCCGCGCCCATGAACTTCTGTGCCCAGTAGAGGAACAACAGCGCGCCGCGACTCTCTGCATCGGTGTGGCGGTCCCAGCCCTGCAACACCTTGGCTGCGTCACGCACGCGTTCGGACTGGCTGTGCGCTTGCACCGCCGATAGCAGATCATCCAGCACGCGGTCAGCCAGTTCGGCGCGCGTGGAGTGCTTTTGCCGCATGAAGTCCTCCAGGGTGACCTTCTCCATGCCGCTCAACATGCGCAGGGAACTTTCGGCGCGGAAACTGGTGTTGCGCGGCGCGGTGTAGGCCGGGAACTTATCCGGATCCAGACTGTTTGGCCATGCGGCATTCCAGGGCGGATCGTTCGTATTCTGCACGTAGCCGTTGGGTGGGTTGTGGACCTGCGGCAGTTCCTCGAAGGCGTGGTAATCCGTCCACACTGTGCCTGAGGTGTCCCCGGGCAAAACCCCTGCCCAGGTGCGCAGGTCGCCGGATTTCCGCTTAGGCAGCAGTCCATTGAACAGATAGTGGATGTTGCCCGCGCGGTCTGCATACACGATGTTGAAGGTGGGCACCTGCAGCCGGCGGAGCGCGGCCCCATATTCGCGGAAGTTGCGCGCGGTCTGCATCTGCCAGTACTGCTCCAGGGCAAAGGGGCGGTCGAGGCCGGTCACGCGCATTGCCAGCGTTTTGCCGTCCGCGTCATGCACTACGGGACCATGAACGCTGCGGCGGATCTTCACCGTTTCGGTGCGCATGGCGCCATCTGGCTGGCGGATCTTTAGCGTGTGCTCGCCGGTTTCGAACTCTTTCCACTCCCCGTCAAAGCGATACTTGCCGTCCTGCACGGTTAACGCGTAGAGGTCCATCCCGTCAATCCCGTTCACGGTCTGGTTGAAACCCAGGTGATCACTGAACACGAAGCGCAGCACCGGCAGTCCCACCTGCGTCGCGCCGTACAAATTGATGCCGGGCGCTTGCAGATTCGCCTCGTAGTAGGTGTACCAGCCGCTCCACGGAAGGTGTGGATTGCCCAACAGCAGGGCGTTGCCGTTGGCCGTGCGGGAGGGCGCGACGGCCCAGGCGTTGCTGCCTCCATCCTCCGTGCGGGAGGGCGTGGGCCTTGCGGCCGCGGTGACCCGCGCCGCCGAAGCAACATAGCTGTACTGGAACAATCGCAGGGCGTGCTGCAATGGATCCAGCCCCGTCACCGGCAGGACGCGGCGCACCTCCTCCGATAAGCGCTCAGGGTACTTGGCGGCGTAGTCGTTCATCCCCTGCGCAAAGGCGTCCAGGTAGCGACGAAAGGCGGGCGTCTGCCGATGGTACCAGGCCTTTGCTGTGGCAGGAGCGCCGTTCACGGCCAGCCAACGGTCCAGTTCCAGAGCGGTGGGGCCGAAGTATTCCGCACCACGAGCACGGGATTCCCCATATAGACGCAGCACCAGGTCCCCGTGGCTATGCGCCTGCGCCCAGCCGAAGCCGTAGAAGAGGTCCTCTGTGTTGCGCGCCATCACGTGGGGTACGCCGAAGCGGTCCCACAGCACTTCAGAACCTTTCGCGGGAGTGTGGACGCGTGGCGTGGACGGCTGCGCGGCTGACTGGCGCACGCTTCCCGGCAGCAGCAGCAGCGCCAGCAGCACGACGAAGGAGTATCGAAGCAAGGGAGTCCCCCAGTGGATGGGCTCCTGGGCGGACAGGGCTTGCCAGGGCGGGACGGGAAACTACGCAGTATAGCGCACCCGCTCCCCGCGCCTGGTGCGCGTTCGCGCCGCCGGCCGGGGACTCAGCCGCGCCTAGCGCCGGTACGAAATCCGGTAGATGGTGTGGTTGCCGTCCTCGCTCAACAGCAGGCTACCATCGGACAACTGCAGCAGGCCGACGGGTCGCCCCCAGACTTCAGCCTGATCCTCGCCCAGCATGAAGCCGCTCAGGAAGGGCTCCGGCTTACCGGCAGGCTTGCCTCCCCGGAAGGGCAGAAATTCCACGGAGTATCCCACGCGCTTGGCGCGATTGGATGACCCTCGATAGGCCATGAAAGCACCGTTGCGGTAGCGGGTGGGGAACTGCGCGCCGGTGTAGAACACGAAATCCATCACCGCCACGTGGGATTGCAGCAGGACATCGGGTGCAATGGACTTGCGCACTAAGGCGGGGTTCTCACCCTTGCGGCGCGGCTCCTCGTTCGGACCAATGTAGGCCCACGGCCAACCGTAGAACGCGCCGGGCTTCAGTTCTGTGAGGAAGTCCGGCACCAGGTCATCACCCAACCCGTCTCGCTCCTGGACGCTGGCCCACAGCTTACCGCTCACCGGGTGAACGCGCAGGCTCACCGCGTTACGCAGCCCGCCGGCGACGATGCGCCTGTTGCCGCCATCCGGGTTGGCAGCCAGCACCGTGGCGCGATCAGCGGGATCACCTGCGCTGACGTTACTGCCGGAGCCCACGCCCACGTACATCGTTCCCTTCCTGTCGAAGGTGATGGCGCGCGTCCAGTGCCCGACAGTGTAGCCCTTTAGGGCCATCACTTCTTCGCCCGCGCCCACCTCCAGCGTTTGCGTGTTCAGCTTGTAGCGCTTAATGCTCTGTGGTTCCCCCACGTACAGATAACCACCCCAAAGCGCCATGCCGAACGGCCGCTCCAGCCCGCGGATGAGGGCCTTCCCGGGTTTGCCGCCTTCGACGACGTACACCGCGCCATCCGGAACGGCGTCCGTCACCAGCACCTGGCCACCGGGCAATTCCAGCAGGAAGCGCGGCTTCTTAAAGCCGCTGGCAAATGTTTCCACCTGGAATCCAGAAGGAACTTGAAACTGGGCGCCTTCGGGACGCGGGATCACCTTTGCCGGGTTTGGCTTCGAGTTCTCCTGGTCTGGTGGCGGCAGCTTCGGCGCGCGCTTCGCAGCCACCACGGGCAAGGTGAGACACACAAGGAGAGTGAGAAACAAAAGTGGACGCATAGGGGTGCAGGGGAGAGTGTATCAGAGCGGAGCCCGTCCAGGACGCGCACCCCCCGGAATCGCTTGGCCCTGGAATCGCTTGGCCAACAGAACCTGCCGCCCGCCGCACCCTCGTGCCTGCCGCACCCTCGTGCCCGCCGCCGTATCTGCCTTCGTCCGCGCTATGGCGCCCCAGGGTCTTCCAGGTACGTGTAGCCCTGTAACCCGTCCTCGTAGAAGCGCAGCAGCCGCCCGGATTCCTCATACCCGATCTTGCCCAGGCGTACAGCCTGCTCTACATCGCGACGGAACTTGGTGCTGAGCGCCTCAGTCTTGAACTGCACATAATCCAGAACTTCGCGCACGGTGTCGCCCTTTACCAGCGTTTCCAGCACCGGTTCGTTGTTCTCGTCCAGGCCGACGTGGACGGCGTTGGTGTCGCCCAGTAGGTTGTGGAGGTCGCCCAGAATTTCCTGATAGGCACCCACCAGGAAGGCGCCCAGGTAATACGGTTCATCCTTGTACTTGTGCAGGGGCAGCGTCTTCTTGACATCGCGACGATCAATGAACTGGTCGATCTTGCCGTCGGAATCACACGAAATATCGCCCAGGATGCCACGTTCGGTGGGTTCCTCATCCAGCCGATGAATGGGCAGGATGGGGAACAACTGCTTGATTGCCCAGCTATCAGGCATACTCTGGAAAATTGAGAAGTTGCAGAAGTAGGTGTCAGAGAGCATGCTCTCCAGCCCGTCCATCTCCTCCGGCACGTAGTCCAGATCCTTCACCATGCGGGCCACCCGTTTGCAGATGGCCCAGTAGAGGTTCTCCGCCATGGCGCGCTGGTCAAGGCTGAGATAACCCAGGCTGAACAGATTCAGGGCCTGATCCAGCGAGTCGTTCGCATCATGAAAGGCCTCGCGTACGTTCTTGGCGTTCAAGCCGCGATAGGTCTCCAGCAGATCCGCTAGCGGCTGCTCGACGTCATCGGGCAACGCCGACGGGACGGCCGCTTCGCCCAGTCCACCCACGCCCAGGACGTTGAAGATGAGGGCGCTATGGTAGGCCACAACAGCGCGACCGCTCTCGGAAATCAACGTCGGATGAGGTACTTCCACTTCGTCGCAGACGCTTTGTACGTGCGCCACCACGTCGTTGGCGTACTCCTGCAGCGAGTAATTCACGCTGGATTCGAAATCGGTCTGTGACCCATCGTAGTCAATGCCCAGTCCGCCGCCGACGTCCAGATACTTCAGTCCCGCGCCCTGCTTGGCCAGTTCGGCGTAGATGCGCGCCGCCTCGTTGACGGCCACCTTCACTTGCCGGATGTTCGTAATCTGGCTGCCCAGATGGAAGTGCAGGAGTTCCAGGCAGTTTTCCATCCCCAGACCCTTCAGCTTCGCAAAGGCGTGCAGGACCTCGCTGACGCTAAGCCCGAACTTTGAGCGGAAGCCGCCGCTGGATCGCCACCGTCCACTTCCGCGTGAAGCCAGCTTCAGCCGCAAGCCGATGGAGGGAGTCACCCCCACCTTGGCGGCGTACTTGAGGATGAGGTCCAGTTCAGAGAACTTCTCGACAATCGGAATGATCTTGCGGCCGATTTTCTTGGCCAGCATCACCATTTCGATGTACTCATCGTCCTTGAACCCGTTGCAAAGAATCGGAGTATTGTTGTCCGCAATTCCAAGGACGGCAAGCAGTTCCGGCTTTGAGCCGGCCTCCAGGCCATAGCCGAAGGGATGCCCATAGCGGTACACCTCTTCCACCACCTGCCGCTGCTGGTTCACCTTGATGGGGTACACGCAGGCGTAGCCGCCCTTGTAACCGAATTCGGCAATCGAGCGGTGGAAGGCGTCCTGGATCTCCTGCAAGCGATGACCGATGATTTCGCCGAAGCGGACTAGAATCGGTAAAGGAATACCCCGTAGTTGCAGGGTGTCCACCAGTTGCTTGAGGTCAATGAAACGGTTGGGCTGTTTATCCGGGTGAACCAACAGGTTCCCGTTCTTGCCTACCGAAAAATAGCCGTTGCCCCATCGGGACACATCATAAAGCTCGCTGGCGGCGAACACGCTCCAACGATCTGACCCATCCAGCCGGGTCCCTTCTTCCGCAACTTTCAATGACAATTCTGGTTTCTCACCCCCACACCTTTTGATTCTCCGACGAAACCCGGGGGTCCACAAGCGACGCGAATAAATATTCACATGACGGTGAGGTGACGGCGGGCGCGGAAACAGGTAACTCGTTAGACGCCAATATATTGGGCGTAAAGACTGCGCGCCACGCCGATATCTTGCGTCCCCTTGATGATGGCCCGTCCATCGGGAAAGATCGTCAGTTCGTACCGGGGCAGAAAGAAACGGAGGGCAAACTCGTTGGCCAGTACGCGTCCCAGGGGCTGCAGCCGCTCCTTCAGGACAGCAAGATCGATGGGCCGCTTGCGTTCGTGGATCTGTACGGCATTGCGTCCGCACAGGCTCACCGGGGCACGCCGGGAGCGTTCCAGGAAAGGGAACTGCCGCAGGGCGCAACAGGGGCAATCGGCCTGCGGCCCGGGCATGGCGATCTGGCGCATGTCCCCAGTCCAGACGTCCATCTGGAAAATCCGGGGCGTCCAGGCTTCGTCCCGTCGCAGCAGCACCCGGTAGGCCAGCGAGACCTGCCATGCGGCCACCGTGGCGGTAATGGTATTCAGGACGCCCTCTGTTTCACAGGTTGGCTGCGGGCCGCCCGGCGCCTCCGGGTACAGGCAGCGGAAGCAGGCGGTCTGGCCCGGAAGAATCGGCATGGCGACGCCGTGACTCGCCACCGCGCCCCCGTAGATCCATGGCAGCCCTTCGCGCACGGCGAAATCGTTCACCAGAAAGCGGGTCTCGAAATTATCGCAGCCATCCAGAATCAGGTCCACGTCTCCCAACAGGTCCGCTACATTGTCGGCGGTCAGGTCGGCGACCACGGTTTCCACCTGAACCTGGCCATTGATGCGACCTACGGCGCGTTCTGCGGCCACCGCCTTCGGCAACGCGCTCATGGCATCGGCCTCGTCAAACAACCATTGGCGCTGCAGGTTGCTGGCCTCGACGTAGTCCCGGTCAATCAGCTTTAGCCGTCCTGCGCCGGCTCGGGCCAGCGCGGCCGCGTGGAAACTGCCTAAAGCACCACAGCCCACCACGGCAATGTGGCTTGCCGAGATGCGCCGTTGGCCCTCCTCTCCCCAGCCGGGGAAGCGGACCTGCCGTGAATACCGTTCCGGATGAATGAGTTCCGATAGATCTGTCAAGGGTGTCTCTGGCTCCATGCTACCAATCGCGCGCTATGATCGTTAAGTACCCGCTGCCTGCGTAGGGCGCCTCGGTCGGGCACTCCGTTCATCATGCGCATCGCCTCCATGTTGCCCATGCTCCTGTTATGGATGCTGGCATCCAGCATGGTGCTTGCTGCGCCTGTTGACTACTACAACAAGCCCATCGGCGAATTGGTGCTCATGCCGCGCCGACAACCGATGCCCTATGAGGAGTTTGTTGAGCTGCTGGACGTCCAGCCGGGCATGCTGCTGACCCCGGAACTGGTCCGCGGCATCATCCAGCGCCTTTACGCCACAGGGCGCTTCGAACAGATCCGCGTGGAAGCGGAGCTGATGGAGTCTGGCGAGGTCCAGCTTCTGATTGAGACGGAACACCGCTGGTTCGTGGGCAACGTTACGGTGGAGGGCGTGCGCTCTCCCCCTACTCAAGGGGAACTCCGCAACGCTACCAAACTCGTCCTGGGCGCTGAGTTTTCGCAGCGCGAAGAGGACGCCGCCGTAGCCGCCCTGGAACTGATGCTGGAAAAGAACGGCTACTACGGGGCCGAGGTGCTTCCCATTCACCAGTACGTTGATCAGACCCAGCAGATCAACGTCACCTTCTACGTAAACACCCCCCGACGCGCGCGTTACGGCGATCCGGTCTTCATCGGGCCGTTGGAGTTCAAGGAAGGGAAACTGGTGAGCCGCTCCAACTGGCCCCGCTGGTGGGGATTGCTGGGGTGGAAGGAAGTTACTGAATCCCGCACGCAGCAGGGCTTGGCGCGGATTCGGCGCCTCTATCAGCGCAATGACTACATGATGGCCCAGGTGCGCCTGATCGATATGGGCTTCAGCCCGTCAGAGAATCAGGTTCACCCGGAGGTGGAGATCCGGCCAGGCTCCAAGGTGCGCATTGGCGTGGAAGGCGCCAAATTGTCCGGGGGCAAGCGCCAGCAGTTGATTCCGGTCTTCGAAGAACAGTCCGTTGACCGCGACCTGCTGGTGGAGGGTGCGCGGAACATCGAGGAGTATTTCCAGACTCGCGGATTCTTTAGTGCGGACGTCTCCTTTGAAGAGCGGCAGATGCAGACCGACCGCCAGGAGATCGTGTACGTCATCGACCCTGGCGAGCGCAAGCGCCTGATGCAGGTGGATATTGAAGGCAACCAGTTTTTTTCTGATGGCGACATCCTGGAGCGCCTCTACGTTACGCCGGCTTCGTTCCAGTTCCGCCGCGGGCGGCTGAGTGAGGGTTTCTTGCGGCAGGACGTGGAAACCATCCGTAGCCTCTACCTTACGAACGGCTTTCGGGATGTCGATGTCGATTACGAACTGGAGGATCCGCTGGCTGGCAAGCCTGGACAAATCGGGTTGCGCTTCCGCATCCAGGAGGGTCCACAGGTCTTCGTGGGCAGTTTGCAGATTCACGGTTTGAAGCCCGAGGAGCGGGAGGATATTGACCTGCTGCTCACCACCCTGGAGTCGCAACCCTTCAGCGTGGTAAACGCCAGTGCCGACCGGGACAATATCCTTACCTACTTCTACAACCTGGGCTACCCGGAAGCGACGTTCGACTTTCGAATCCTCAGCACAAACTCAGAGAATCTCGTGGATGTAATCTACGAGGTGGATCGAGGCGACCAAACCTACGTGCGGGAGGTTCTCGTCAGCGGGCTGAACGCAACCTCGCCAGAGTTGGTTTTCAAGCGTGTAGAGATCTTCCAGGGCGAACCGCTCTCCCAACGCTCCATGGTGGAGACGCAGCGGCGCCTCTACGATCTGGGTATCTTCGCCAAAGTGGATATGGCTGTACAGAATCCGCAGGGGGATGAGGATTCCAAGTACATTCTGTTCCAGTTGGAAGAATCCAAGCGCTACTCGGCCACCTTCGGGTTTGGAGCGGAAATCGCCCGCATTGGCGGCAGCAGAAACAACCTGCGCTCCGCTACCGGCGCGAACACGTTCAGCCCCCGTGTGCAGTTCGAACTCACCCGATTGAACATGTTCGGCGTTGCGCATAGCTTGAGCTTCCGTAGCCGACTCTCAAACATCCAGCAACGCGTTCTGGTGAACTACCTGGCGCCCCAGTTCCGCGACCGGGAGGACCTCAACCTGGCCTTCACGTTGCTGGGTGACCAATCGCGCGACATCCGCACCTTCACCTCGCGACGCTACGAGTCCTCCTTGCAGTTGGGGCAACGGGTGAGTCTGGCGCGGAACATCCTCTATCGCGTGGCCTGGCGCCAAACGGGCATTGTCCAGGACACCCTGCAGGTAGATCCGGGCCTGATCCCCGTCCTGGCCTCCCCGGCCAAAGTGGGCATTCTCTCCGCGACGCTAATTGAGGACAAACGCGACGATCCGACGGATTCGACCCGCGGAATTTACACCTCGCTGGACTTTGGTTTCGCGTCCCAAGCCTTGTTTTCGGGCTCGGATTTCGGACGCTTCCTGGGGCGCAATTCCACCTACCATCGCATCAACTCCAAGTTGATTCTGGCCCGCACAACCACCCTTGGCATCCTGGAGCCGCTGACGAGTCGATTTCGACAGCAATCGGGATTCAATATCCCGTTGCCGGAGCGGTTCTTCGCGGGCGGCGCCGCTTCGCATCGCGGATTCCCTGAAAATCAGGCTGGTCCCCGTGATGGCATCACCGGATTCCCCATTGGCGGCGACTTCGTGTTTGTGAACGGCCTGGAGGCGCGCTTTCCCCTCCTGGGCAATAGCCTGGGCGGCGTCCTGTTCCATGATGCCGGCAATGTGTACAGTGACCTGCGCCAGTTTTCCTTCCGCGTTCGTCAAAGAAATGTCGAGGACTTCAACTACATGGTGCATGCAGTTGGGTTCGGCATCCGGTATCAGACGCCCATCGGGCCGTTCCGTGTCGACCTGGCCTACAGCTTGAACCCGCCCTCGTTCGTCGGCTTCCGCGGAACGCGCGAGGAGCTGTTGGGGCTACCCCAAGACGTACTTCTGGGTCGGCGCGAGCGGCAATCGGTGGGCGGTTTCCAATTCCACTTCTCTCTAGGGCAGAGCTTCTGATGGCTTCGCGTTTCCATTTCCGGCTTGGGTTGCTGCTGCTGGCGGTCAGCATCGCGGCGCCCTGGTCACCCGGCAAGGAACTCTTGGATCGGGTGGCGATCACCGTGGGCCTGGAGGTGATCACGGAGCAGGAAATCTACGAGCAGGTTCGCATAGCCGCGTTCCTGGATGGCCGGGCGCCCGCGTTTACCCAAC
Source organism: Bryobacterales bacterium (assembly GCA_025456495.1). Classification (GTDB taxonomy): domain Bacteria; phylum Acidobacteriota; class Terriglobia; order Bryobacterales; family Bryobacteraceae; genus JACTMJ01. The sequence continues at coordinate 10,095 of JALOKO010000070.1, forward strand.
AGGCTCTGCGGGATACCGCGGATCGGATGGTGATGCAGCGGCTGCTGTTGTTGGACATGCGCGCCAATGGCTTTCCGATGCCCGAGGAGGAAGAATTGGAGGAGCGCATTGCGGCTTCCAAGGCGGAGCATTGGGGTTCGCCCGAGGCCTTTGAGCAGGGCGCCCGCGATGCGGGGCTGGATCCCATCGCCGTTCGGCTGTTTCTGCGCGCCATGCTGGCCACTGAGAAGTACGTGAACTTCCGCTTCCGTTCGTCCGTGCGGATCTCGGAGTCCGCCCTTCTGGAGCGCTATTTGCAGCAATATCCACCGTCGGAAGAACGGGACGCGCCAGAGCCGCCGGAGTTTGAGCAGGTTCGTGACGCGCTGGAGGCCGCCCTGGAACAGGAAACGATGAACCAGACCATCGACCGATGGTTGGAGGACGCCCGCGCCCGCGCCGGGCTCCGCTACATGCCGGAGGTGCTGCCATGAGCCGTCGCGTCCGCATCCTAAAGGGGTTGGCCGTTGCCCTGACTCTTGGCGTGCTGGGCATGGCGGCGCTTGTGGCCACGCTGCAGTCAGACTGGGGCCGTAACCGCCTGCGGGTGTATCTGGAAGAAACCATAACTGCGGCCAGCGGGGGACGGGTTGAGATCGGGGACCTGCAGGTGAGTCTGCTGAGCTTGTCCGCCGAACTGCGTGACCTGGTATTCCACGGCAAGGAGTCGCCCGAGGAGCCACCCCTGTTCCGCGCGCGGCTGCTACGTGTGGATGCCACGGCGCTCTCCTGGTTGGGCCGGAAGTTCCGTCTGGAGAGCGTGGAACTGGAAGCGCCTGCGGTGCGCATCGCCG
>JALOKO010000537.1 GCA_025456495.1 Bryobacterales bacterium
ATCTCCGGCTCAACCGGCTCCATTTCGGGTTGGGCGGGGGCGGCGAGGGTCTCCGCGGTCTCCCAGGGCGGAAGGTCGTCACCCGCATGCGCGCCGCCGGGCTGTGGCAGCGGATCGACGGGGGCCTCGAGGTCAGCCGCCACGCGCATCGCGTGCAGGTCGGCCGCCAAGCCCGGAGGCTCATACAGCGGGGCAATGGGGATGGCGTTGAGGTCAATTTGCTGGCGGCGATCCAGGTCGAAGGCTTCTTTGTCCGTGGGCGGCAGGAAGTCCGGGGCGGTTTCCTTGCGACGGCTGCGCGCCGCCTTCTTCACCGCCTTCTCCTCCAGCTTACGCGCTTGCTGTTCCTCGCGTTCGGCCAGACGCGCAGCGGCGCGCTCAGCCCGCAGACTGCGCCGTTCCTCCAACCATCCGAAGAAGCCGCGCCGGATATCCTGTTCCTGAGCGGCGCTGATGCGGTCGTCCACCCAATCGGCAGCCGCCATGATGGAAAACCGCGAGCACAGGTAGAGGCCCATCAGTAGCATCGCCCCCACCACCACCAGGCTCCCGACCGGGTTGAGGTAGAACACCAGGGCGTCGCGCACGACGAAGCCCAGCAGGCCGCCGCTGCGGACGGCACTGTCAAACCAAAGTGACCCTTGCAGGAAAGACAGGCCTGTACAGAGGCCAAGCAACAGCAGCAGCGCGCCCACCAGACGGGCGGGGATTGAGCCGATCTCCTGGGAGCGAATCCAGCGCAAGCTGAGCGCCAGCAGGAACAGGGGCAGGGTGAAGGCGGCCAAGCCAAAGGATTGCAGAGCCAGGTCCGCGCTGAATGCACCCGCGCGCCCAATCCAGTTGCTCACCCCGCCTGTGCGGGCGGCCGTGTTCCACGAGGGGTCATCCGCAGAATAGGTGAACAGGCTCAGCCAAACCAGGATGCTGAAGGCAAATACCAGAATCCCAATGCCCTCTACCCAGCGCGAGCGTTTGCGGGCGGAATTCACCCGCAACGGATGATTGGCCCGGACGGATGACGATGCGCTCATAGGGCAACGCCGCTCGCGCACACCGCCAAGACCCGCGACAGGCTATATCGCGGGCGGGCGAAAATAGGCGAGAAGCAATATTATTATGCCAAAGATCACCCGGTAAAGAACAAAAAAGCGCAAAGTGTTCCGGCGCAAATAGCGTAGAAAGAAGGCGATCACCAGTACGCCGGTGACGCAGCTTACCAGGATTCCTACCGCGAAGGGCATCGCCATGCCGGCTTCCAAGCCACCCTCCTTCACCATGTCGTAGACGGCTTTCAGCGCCGCGCCGCCAATGGCGGGTGTCGAGAGCAGGAAACTGAAGCGCGCCGCGGATTCGCGGTCCAGATTCCGCAGCAGCGCGGTGGCGATGGTGATGCCGCTGCGCGAGGTCCCCGGCACTACCGCCAGAGCCTGCGCGAAGCCGATGGTCATGGTATCCACAAAGCGCATCGACCCCAACTGTTTGTCACGCTTCCCGCGCCGGTCAGCGTACCCAATCAGCAAGCCCACCACAATCAGCATGAAGCCGATGGAATAGGGGCTGCGCAGCGCCGTTTCCACCACGTCCTTCAGCAACAAACCCACAATGCCCACCGGCAAGGTAGCCAGCGCCAGGTGCCACAGCAGATGCGGATTTTCGTTCACATACGCTGGCGCTGCCACGCTGCGAACCCCGAAGCCGCGCAAGAACAAATAAAACCAGTCCCGGGCGAAGTACACCAGCACCGCCACCAGTGTTCCCAGGTGCAGGGCGATGTCAAAGGTAAGCCCCTGATCCTGCCATCCCAGCAGCCACGGGCACAACGCCAGATGCGCCGAACTGCTAATGGGCAGAAACTCAGTGAACCCCTGAATCAGGGCAAGCAGGACAGCTTGGTACAGTGGCATAAGAGACCGTAAGGAAAAGCAGGCAGAAGGAGCCATCTTAGCGCATGCGCCAAACCAAGATTGTTGCCACTCTGGGCCCCGCCACGGAGAGCCCGGAAATTGTCGAAGAGCTCATTACCGCCGGAGTGGACCTGTTCCGGTTCAACGCCTCGCACGGCAATCAGGCCGAGCACGCCCGGCGCCTGGCAACAGTAAGGCAGGTGGCGCGCGATATCGGCCGCAACGTCGCCTGCATGCTTGACCTGCAGGGACCGAAGATCCGGCTGGGCCGCTTCGCCAATGGCAGCGAGATTCTGCGTGCTGGCGATACCTTCACCATCACCGTGGAGGAAACGCTGGGCACACGTGAAATGGCCAGCACCAACTTCACCAATCTGGTTGTCGACGTAGGCGCCGGCGACAAGATTCTGCTGAACGATGGGGCCGTAGAGTTGCGCGTGATCTCCGTGGAGGGTCCCTGCGTCCACTGCCATGTGGTGAAGGGCGGCATGGTAGGCAACAACAAGGGCATCAACCTGCCGGATGTAGCCGTCAGCGCCCCCTCCCTGACGCCCAAGGACTTAAGCGACCTGAGCTTCGCCGTGGATGAGGGCTTTGATTTCATTGCGCTCTCGTTCGTGCGCACCCCGGACGATGTGCGCGAATTGCGCGAAGAACTGCGCAAGCGCGATTCCAACATGCCCATCATTTCGAAGATTGAAAAGCCCCAGGCCTGGGACAACCTGGAAGGGATTCTGACGGAAACCGATGGCGTGATGGTGGCCCGCGGCGACCTGGGCGTGGAGATGGACCTGGCGCGCGTGCCGCACATCCAGAAGTCAATCATTGAGCGCGCCCGCTGGCACAACCGTTTCGTGATTACCGCCACGCAGATGCTGGAATCAATGATTGAATCATCCACGCCGACGCGCGCCGAGGTGAGCGACGTCGCCAATGCCATCTATGACGGCACCGATGCCGTGATGCTGTCGGCGGAAACCTCAGTGGGCCGCTTCCCCATCGACGCAGTGCGC
>JALOKO010000071.1 GCA_025456495.1 Bryobacterales bacterium
GCATTCAGCAACCCTAACCCATTGAAGAGGATCTCCAGCAGGAATTCGTAAGACATGGCCAAGTTCATATTCGTTACAGGTGGAGTGGTTTCCTCGCTGGGGAAAGGCATCGCCGCGGCTTCCATTGGCTGCCTGCTGGAACGGCGCGGCCTGAAGGTGGCCCTGCAGAAGTTCGATCCCTATCTGAACGTCGATCCCGGTACGATGAGCCCCTTCCAGCATGGCGAGGTGTTCGCCACCGACGATGGCGCGGAAACCGACCTCGACCTTGGCCACTACGAGCGGTTCACCCACGCGCACCTGACACGGCTGAACAACCTCACCAGCGGTCGCATCTACGAGTCCATCATTCAAAAGGAGCGGCGTGGGGACTACCTGGGCAAGACGGTGCAGGTGATTCCCCACGTCACGGACGAGATCAAGTCGGCCGCCCGGCGCCTGGCTGCTGACCACGACATTGTCATTGCCGAAATCGGCGGCACGGTGGGCGACATCGAGTCGCTTCCCTTCCTGGAGGCCATCCGCCAGATGCGCCACGAGCTGGGCCGGGAGAACACCCTCTTCGTTCATGTAACGCTCGTGCCCTGGATTGCCGCCGCCCACGAGCTGAAGACCAAGCCTACCCAGCACAGCGTGAAGGAATTGCGAGCCATCGGCATCCAACCGGACCTGCTGCTCTGCCGCTCTGAGCGTTTTCTGCCCGACGATGTCCGCCAGAAGATCGCCCTGTTCTGCGACGTCGATGGGGACGCCGTCATCACCGCCAGCGATGTCGCTTCCGTCTATGAAGTGCCGCTGGTCTTCGCTGAACAGAAGGTAGATCGCACCATCCTTCGCCTGCTGCATCTGGACGTGCCTGAGGCCGATATGGAAAGCTGGCGCGAGATGGTGGTGCGGATGCAGAATCCGGTGGATCAGGTGGATATCGGGCTGGTGGGCAAGTATGTGGAGTATGAAGATTCCTACAAAAGCCTGAAGGAAGCGCTGCTGCACGGGGGGCTGGCTCACAACTTGAAGGTGAACATCCACTGGGTGGAGGCCGAAGATCTGGTTGACCAGAAATCCGCCATGTCCGCCCTGTCCCGGATGGATGCCATCCTGGTGCCCGGCGGCTTTGGCAAGCGCGGCATTGCCGGCATGCTGGAGGCCATCCGCTGCGCTCGCGAAAACGACGTTCCCTATTTCGGAATCTGCCTGGGCATGCAGACCATGGTGATCGAATTTGCCCGCAATGTCTGCGGCATTGCCGATGCGGATTCCACTGAGTTTGATCCGGCCGTCGCGAATCGCGTCATCTACAAGCTGCGCGAGCTGCGTGGCGTGGACGAGTTGGGGGGCACCATGCGCCTGGGCGCTTATCCCTGCGCGCTGGCTGAGGGAAGCGTCGCCCGCGCTGCCTATGGCGCGGAGCTGATTAGCGAACGGCACCGCCATCGCTTTGAGTTCAACCGTAAGTTTGAGGAAGTGCTCACCCGCCACGGCCTTCGCATCACCGGCGAAAGCCCGGGCGATCGCACCTACGTGGAGATCTGCGAGTTACCCGGACACCGCTGGTTCCTGGGTTGCCAGTTCCATCCTGAGTTTAAGTCGAAGCCCCTGGAGCCCCATCCGCTGTTCTCGAGTTTCGTGGGCGCCGCCTACCGGTATCGCCGTCTGCGGCTTGCGCCGCTTGCCGGAGGTGCGGAAGAGTATAGCCATGTCAACCCTCATTGAGGCTGGCCCTCAGCCGGAACACGCCGTCCGTTTTGCAGCCGGGGAAGCCCTTGCCCTCATCTGCGGACCCTGCGTGATTGAAAGCGAAGAGCACTGCGTGTTTCTCGCTACAGAGCTCCGTCGCATGTTGGGCGCCTTTGTCTTCAAGGCATCCTTCGACAAAGCCAACCGCAGCAGCATCAGCGCCTATCGCGGACCCGGCCTGGAGGCGGGCATGCGCATTCTGCGAAACCTGCGCCAACAAGGCTATCCCGTGCTCACCGATATCCACGAGCCGGAGCAAGCAGCGCTGGTGGCGGATTCGGTGGACATCCTGCAGATTCCGGCCTTCCTCTGCCGTCAAACTGACCTGCTGGTGGAAGCGGGCCGCACCGGTCGTATCGTCAACATCAAGAAGGGACAGTTCGTCTCCCCGAAGGACTTCCTGCTGGCTGCCGAGAAGGTAGCCTCCACCGGCAATGACAGGATTCTGCTCACCGAACGCGGGTCCTCGTTCGGCTACAACAATCTGGTGGTGGATATGCGCGGCCTGCGAATCATGCACGATTCCGGCTATCCCGTCATCTTCGACGCAACGCATAGCGTCCAGTTGCCCGGTGGCGGGGGTGACCGTTCCGTAGGCCAGCCGGAGTTCATCGAAACTCTGGCGCGCGCCGCCGTCGCCACTGGCCTTGAGGGGGTCTTCATGGAAGTACACGAAGCCCCTGAACGCGCCCTTTCCGATGGCGCCAACGCCATGCGCCTGGACGCTTTGCCTGCTCTGGCCAAACGCCTCCGCACCCTGGATGCCTGCGTAAAGGCGCCCGCGTTCTAGCGGAGTCTTCCCGCAGGCATTACCCGCAATTCCCTACAGGTCAATCTGGCTTCCCTGCAGAAGCGGGCGTTTCTTCCCGCGCGTACCCCTCCCGCGCCAGATTCCTGCCGGATTGTCGGTAGGCTTCCCGAGGCAGGTCGCTTACCCCGCTGCCATCAATCCAACGGTTGTAAAAATTGAACAGGGCGCACACAGTGATCGCGTCGTAGATGGCCTCATCGTTGTAGCCCGCTTCATGCAGCGCGGCGATATCCGCCACGTTCACCGTAGCGCAGTCCTGGTTCACCTTCCCCACGAAGCGCAGCAGCGATTTTTCCGCATCGGAAAGGGCGCAGTGCTCAAGGTCTTCGATTGCCTGCCACACCAGCGACTCATCGCCCAACAGTTCCGCCGCGACCGCGGCGTGGCTGCCCAGTCAAAACAAGCAGTGGTTGCCTTTTGAGGTTACCGCCGCAATCAGCTCTCGCATTCCCGGGCTCAAGGGTGATGGACCCCGCATCACGGCTTGCGTAAACTGCGCCAGGTGTTTGGTGGCTGCCGGTTTATAGGCGAACAGGTGCAGGATCTGTGGGACGGGCGCCCCCACACTCCCTAAAAAGCGTGCCGCGTCCGCGAAGGGTCCGCCTGCGTGTGGATTCTGCTCCACCGTAAAGAGGTACATCGGATGCATTTCCAAAGTGTGTACCCAAGCAGGTTGAATTCCTATACGGAAAATCAATTAGCGCAAAGTGATGATTTCATCCCAATCGCTACCAGTTCGTCAGCGATCCGTCGCGCCGGTACAGCAGCGGGATGGGACGGGACCCTTCAGTGATTTCGGCCTGCATCGTCAGCCCCTCCGCGCGGAAGGTAACGCCCAGTCCAGGACGATCATTCGGCCACAATTTCCCTTCGCGGAAGTCATAGCATACGGGCAGATAGGGCTGCTGTTGCGTGCCGTCCCCGGTCATCTCCATCAGCACGGTGCCAGGGAAGGCAGCGCAGCAGTGTACCAGCGCCGCTTCGGCAATTGGCCCGGTGAAGTGTGGAACCAGACCGATGTAGTGCGTTTCGCACAGCGCCGCAATCTTCATGAATTCGGTGATGCCGCCGCAGTTGGGAATGCTCACGCGGCTGAAGTCGATGAGGCGGTTTTCCACCAGGATGTTCACCTCCCAGCGGTCGCCGAACTGCTCGCCAACCGCCACGGGCACTCGCACCATGGGACGCAACTGGCGGTATACCTCCGGGTTTTCTGACCGCACAAGGTCTTCCACGAAGTAGGGGTCCAGGTCTTCAATCAAGGTGGCCAACCGCACCGCTTGCGGGAAGTCATAGCGGGTGTGGAAGTCGATGGCCCAGTCGCCCTCCGCCCCGACTCCCTCGCGGATCTGGCGGCAGTTCTCCAGCGTCTTGCGCACGCTTTCCCGGGCGTCCATGGGCCGTCCCCTGCCCCCATCGGAAGCCGATGTGCGGAAGGCGCGAAACCCGGCGTCCATGCACGCCCGCGCTGTGTCGCGAAGCGTCGCCTTGCCGGGAAATCCAGTCGAGTAGCACTCCACATGATTGCGCAGACTTCCGCCCAGCAGCGCATGGACGGGGATGTCCAGCGCCTTGCCCTTCAGGTCCCAGAGGGCCATGTCCAGCGCGCCCAATGCGTGCGTCTTCTCTCGCCCCGGGGGATAAAAGCGGCCCCGGTACATCAACTGCCACAGTTCCTCAATGCGGAAGGGATTGCCGCCAATCAACATCTCAGCGCATTCCCGAACGGTGTCCGGTGAGCCGCCCTCCCCAATGCCCACCAGGCCGCTATCGGTTTCCACCGTCACCACGTCGAAGCTCTGGTTGAACATGGGCCGCGATGCGGGGGAGCGGTAGTGCCGGACGCGGGTAATCTTCGTCTCGCGCAATGCGGCTTCGGCGCGGCGCTGCAGGCCCAGGGTCCCCATGCCCAGGGATGCCATGCCTACTGATGCCATCATGAACTGCCGTCGCTTCATCCTGCGCTTCCTCCTGTTGGCCGGGCGCACCGCGCGGGCGCTGTTCCTGATTCTATGCCCGCTGGCCGAAACGATGTGCGGCTCCACTGTGTTGCTCCACTGTGCAAGGTCACAGCTCTAGGTCACATGTCTAGTTCACAGGTCTAGTTCACAGTGCCACCCGGCACGGGCTTCCATATAATGGGTGCGATGCAACGCTTCCTTGCCTTCGATCTGGGCGCCGAAAGTGGCCGCGCCATCCTGGGAATCCTCAATGGCGCCAACCTCGCCTTGCGCGAGCTGCACCGGTTCCCCAACACCCCGGTCCGCTTGCCCCAAGGCCTGTTCTGGGACATGCTGCGTCTCTTCCATGAGATTGAGGAAGGCATCCGCGTCGGCTCTCGCGAGTTCCCACACATTGATGGCATCGGGGTGGATACCTGGGGCGTTGACTTCGGCCTGCTGGGCGCCGATGGCACGCTGGTGGAAAACCCTCGCTGCTATCGCGACGCCCGCACCAATGGCATCCTTGAGGCCGCCTTTCAGGTGATGCCTCGCGAGGCGCTCTATCGCCGTACCGGCATTCAGTTCCTGCAGTTCAACTCTCTGTTCCAGCTCTTCGCCATGCAACGCCAGAATGCCTCCGCGCTGCCCGTGGCCGCACAGCTGCTTCACGTTCCTGACTTGTTGAACTACTGGCTCACAGGCAAAGCGGTTTCTGAGCGTACCATCGTCAGCACTTCCCAGTTCTACAACCCCGCGCAACATATCTGGGACAAAGAACTCCTCCAGGTCTTCGGCGTCGATCCCGTCATCCTGGGTGACATCGTGGATCCAGGCGCCCTGCTGGGTCCACTGCTGCCCGACATCGCCGAAATGGCGCGCGCCTCCAGCCCCATCCCCGTTTACGCCAGCGCGGGCCACGATACCGCCTGCGCCGTGGCCGCGGCGCCGGCATTGCCCCGTCACAACTGGTGCTATATTTCTTCCGGTACCTGGTCTTTGATGGGCGCGGAACTCGATGCCCCCATCATGGACGAACGCGCCCTTGCCCACACGTTCACCAACGAGGTGGGCGTCGGTGGCAAGATCCGCTTCCTGAAGAACATCATGGGCCTGTGGTTGCTGCAGGAATGCCGCCGCGCCTGGGCCGCCGATGGCAAGGAATTCACCTACGACGAACTCGTGATTGCCGCCTTGTCCGCGCCCCCCTTCCAGGCTGTCGTTGACCCCGACGCCTTCCTGGCGCCCGGCCGCATGCCCGAGAAGATCCAGGATTACTGCAGCCGCACCGGTCAGCCCGTCCCCTCCGGACCAGAGCACATCACACGCGTCATCTTTGAGAGCCTGGCGGTCTGCTATCGCAAAGTGCTTGCCGACCTGGAAGACACCCTGGGCCGTCGCATGGACGTCATCCACATCCTGGGTGGAGGCTCACGGAATTCGGTGCTGAACCAATTTGTCGCGGACGCTACGGGCCGCACGGTCATCGCGGGCCCCGCGGAAGCCACCGCCATCGGCAACGTGCTGGTGCAGGCCATGGGCAGCGGCCTGATTGAAAGCCACGAAAAGGCCCGCGAGGTGGTGCGGAACTCCTTTGAGGTGAAGCGCTTTGAACCCCAGCCCAATACCGGCTGGGAAACCGCCTACGCCACCTTCCGCCAACTCACCTCATGATGTGCCGCCAATCCCTGCCAGCGCCAGCCGCCTCCCGCATCACCAGCCGTTCGGCTGTGCCTGTCGCCGATTCGCGCCGTGACGGACTTTGCCCCGATCTCCATGGCGCAGATCATGGATCCCGTGTCGCGGTCGTCGCCTCGCCCCGGGGCCAAGATCGTCCCAAGACCCTGTATGGTCCAGAACCCTGTATGGTCCAGGAACCTGCCGGGTAGAGGGTGACGGGCATGGGTTGTCCCCTGTAACGTCGGCCTCCTGACGTAAATCCGTTACGATCTCCGTTTCGTCCCAGTGACAATCCGCTCACGCAGGTTCTAGCGCTCATGCCCCGCTGGTACCCTCCATGTGTACCCCTTGACGAAAAGGTCAAGATTGAGGACTTGGAGATCTTTACGTGACGAAATGCAACCGCTCGCTCAGCACTTACCTTCTGCTCCTGCTGGCGCCTGTCCTGATATCGCTGATTGCTCTGGCCCCTTCCGCCGTGGCGCAGGAAGTACGCGCGAGCATCACCGGCCTGGTGACGGATTCTTCTGGCGCCGCGGTGGCGGGTGCTCAAGTCACCGCCACGCGTACTGATCGCAACGTTGCCATCGAGACCAGAACCAACGAGGGCGGCAATTACACCACGCCGTTTCTTGACCCCGGCATCTACCGCGTGACTGTGCAGCTTCCGGGCTTTAAGCAATACGTTCGCGAGCGCGTAGAACTGCAGACGCAGGACCGCGCCCGCCTGGATGTGACGCTGGAGGTTGGCGACATCGCCGAATCTGTCTCCGTGACCGATTCCATTTCCCAGTTGGAAACGGAAACTGCCTCACGCTCGCAGGTGATCTCAAACAAGTTGATTGAGCAGGTGCCCACCCAAGGCCGCAATCCGTTTCAGTTGGCGTGGGCGGCCGGAGGCGTCATCAAGACCGGGGACTGGCGCTACCTGCGCTCCTTTGACGTCGGCGGCACGTCCAACTTCTCTGTGAACGGCGGCGTAAACCGGGAGAACGAAATCCTGGTGGATGGCATCAGCAACGTGCGCCCCAACCGCAGTGTCGTCCACGTTCCCACAATGGAAACGGTCCAGGAATTCAAGGTACTCACCAACACCTACGACGCCCAATACGGCCGCACTGGCGGTGGCACTGTCAGCATCACCACCAAGGGCGGCGGCAATCAATTCCATGGCGCCCTCTTCCACTACTTTCAGGCGGAGGAACTGAACGCCAACCAATCCGAGTTGAACCGCGGTGGCGTTGCCAAGCCGCCCATGACGATCAATGTCTACGGCTTCCAAACCAGTGGGCCCGTATTCATTCCCAAAGTTTTCGATGGACGCAACAAGCTGTTCTGGACGCTCTCCTACGAGGCCATGCGCCAGCGCTCGGCTGACCCCGGCGTGCGCACCTTTCCCTTGGATGAGTGGCGCGGCGGTGACTTTGGCACGTTGCGCAACACCGCAGGCAATCTGGTGAGCATCTACGACCCGCTTACCACCAACTCCTCCGGCAACCGTCAGACCTTCGCCAACAACCGGATCCCCAGCAACCGCATTCATCCGATCGCCGCCAACGTGATGGCGCTGTATCCTTCGCCCAACGCTCCTGGCGATACGGCCGCGCGCATCAACAACTACATCTTCCCCTCGCGTTGGGTAGCCAACATGGACCAGTGGAGCGGAAGAATGGACTACGCCATCAATGATGGCAATCGCGTCTTCTTCCGCTACGCGCAAAATCCGTTTGAAGAGTTCCGCGGCCTGGTTTGGAATGGCTCCAACGTCGCTGAGCCCACCGGCAACGCCCCCTTAATCCGCAACGGACGCAATTGGGCGGCGGAGTGGACCAGCACCCTTTCCCCCACCACCTACCTCAACGTGCGCGCGGGGCTTTCCCGTTGGGAGACCTCCTCCGGCAACAGCTTCGGCGCTGGCTTCAACCCAGCTACGCTAGGCTTCTCTCAGGATCTTGTCGGCCAATTCAGCCGCTTTCAGTTTCCCCGCTTCAACCTCGGTCAATACCAGGCCATCGGCTCCGATAGCATCTTTTCCAGCTCGCCCGACGATACGTACTCCCTGCAGCCCAGCCTGAACATGGTACGTGGAGCGCACTTCCTCAAGTTTGGGACAGAGATTCGCCGCTTCAACAGCAATACAGACAATCCTGGACAGGCCTCAGGCAACTACACCTTCACCCGCAACTGGACGCAGGCGCGCGCGCTGCAGGCCGATGCGGCTTCGGGCAACGAACTGGCCACGTTCCTGTTGGGCCATCCCACGTCCGGATTCGCTGATCTCAACATCAGCCCTGCCTATCGCAGCCACTACTACGCGTTGTTCCTGAACGACGATTGGAAAGTAAACACCCGGCTCACCGTGAACCTGGGTTTCCGCTGGGACTACGAGTCACCCATGATTGAGCGCTACGACCGTCAGGCACGAGGCTTCAACTTCAATCAGGAAAGCCCCATCAACGGCCAGGCCGCTGGGATTGATCTGCGTGGAGTGGTGCAGTTCGCGGGCGTCGGTGGCAATCCACGCACTGCCTTCAATGCGGATCGCAATAACTTTCAGCCTCGTGTGGGCGCTGCGTACCGCCTGAACAACAAGACCGTGCTGCGTGGCGGCTACGGGCTGTATTACCTGGGGCAGGCAGAGTTCGGTTCCGCCCTTGGCTTCAGTCAGCGCAGCAACGTGGTGGCATCGGAGGACGGGAACTTCACCCCGGCGGTGAGCCTCGCCAACCCCTTCGCGAACCTGCCCAACGGACAGCTCCTGCAGCCGGTGGGCAACAGCCGGGGCGATGCCAGTTTCCTGGGCCAATCGATTACCGCCAATTTCCTCGACCGCACATTGCCCTATTCCCACCAGTTCTCGTTTGATATCCAACGCGAACTTGGCTGGGACATGTTGTTTGAGATCGGCTACACGGGCAATCAGACGCGTGGGCTGCCGGTCAACGTGGGCAATCTCAACGTGATCCCGACGGCGGAACTGGGGCGGCGACGCCCAGACGGCGCCATTGACACCGCCTTCTACAACCAATTGATCGCGAATCCGATGGCCGGGCTGATTCCCGACAACGCCGCCCTCAACAATACCTCCATTGCCCGCCAGCGCCTGCTGGTGCCTTTCCCTCATTTCAATGGGGTGGCCCTGCAGAACGTCCCTATCGGCCGACAATCGCATCACGGCATGCAGTTGAAGCTCACCAAGCGCTGTGCGCAGGGCTTTTCGTTCATCGCCAACTACGGCATCGGCAAGACGCTGGAGCAGCGGACGCTGCTGAACAACCAGGACTTCAACCTCGCTTCCCCGCAAGACAGCAACCTCGAGAAGCGGTCTGCCACCCAGATCGACATCCCGCAGCGATTCGTCATCACCGGCGTTTGGGAGTTCCCCTTCGGCCGTGGAAAGGCCATCGGTGCCGGATGGGGACGCGGTCTGGACATCCTGCTTGGCGGTTGGGCGCTGAATGCCAATGCCACACTCTCCCAGGGCTGGGCGGTTGACTACCCGAATGCCAACCAGTTGCGGCCGGGCAGCGCCGCACTCAGCGGCAGCCAGACGGAAACCATGACTGCCTTCGATACCTCCCTTTGGCAGGGTGTTCCCCAGTTGGAGCCCTTCACCCTGCGGCAGTTCCCTTCTCGCTTTGGTGATGTGCGCACTCCCGGCTACCGCAACATCGACGCGTCGTTGTCCAAGAACATTCCCATTACGGAATCCGTCCGGGCGCAATTCCGTTTCGAGATGATCAACGCCACCAACACACCCTGGTTCCCACGCATTCAGTCTCTGGATGTGCAGAATCCTCAATTCGGTCGGTTGGATCCTGTCCAACGCAATCTGCCTCGCTGGATCAAGCTGGGTCTTGTCCTGAACTGGTAGCCCCTGCCGGACGAGGACTTGCCGCTCAAGGGAGTCCTCGTCCGCGCAAGCCCCATCAGCTGAGTCCGCACCCCCCGCCGCCCGCGTAAATCCGTTCGGCCCATCCGTGTCGTCCCCCAGCCCCAACGGTGTCGAAGCACCGGGTACAAGCGCCGCCACCCTCAGCGCCGACCACCGGAACGCAACTCTGCCATTGTGCGCGCCAAGCAGCGCTACGCCTACAATGGAGGTTCCGCAGTTCCATGTCACTCGCCGCCAAACTCGCCTTCCAAGTGGATAAATCGACTCAGGTGCGGGGTTACCAGATTCATGCCAACGGTGCCGTGAAGATTGAGGAGACCACCGCGAACGGCGTCGAGGCCACCGTCCGTGGTTCTTCTCAACCCTACGAGGTGAGCGTGCTGGAAGAGAATGGCCTGGTCGGCGTGTACTGCGAATGTCCCGCGTTCGCCAAGTTTGGCCCCTGCAAACACATCTGGGCCACTCTTTTGGTGATCGATGAGAAGCGTCTGCTGCAAGGCGCGGGGGATGCCCCCAAGCTCAGCATCACGCATCTCAACAACCTGGATGACTCCCTGGACGACGACGACGACGAAGAAGAAGAGGAAGAGGAAGAGGATCCCTTCGTCTTCGATTTGCCCCGTATCGACCGTAGTCGCGGAAACCCCAACCCGCCGCCTCGTCCCGCGCAAAATTCGCCCCCCAGGCCCCTGTGGCGAGAACAGTTGTACTCCGTTTTGGAGGATTCCCGGCACCGCCTCGCAAACGAGCTTCATTCCACCTGGGCAAGCGGGTTGGAGCTGGCCTATGTGATCTGCCGCAACGATTCCCGCCGCAACAACGCGGTGGTGATGACGCTGC
>JALOKO010000538.1 GCA_025456495.1 Bryobacterales bacterium
AAGCGCCGCTGCTGGAGGTGTGGCCCAGTGAACTGGCGGAGTTGAAAGGCTATGAGTTGGGCTTCCAACGGGACGGCATGGTGGTGCGCGTGCGCTATCAGGCCAAGGCGGCTTTCGATGAAGTGACCAGCACCATGCTGGAGCGCCTGCTGCGGAATCGCCTGGGCGTGAGTGACCTTTCCGTGGATCTGCAATGGTGGCCAGCGGAGCCCACAGCGAACGCGCCCGCGCCAACCAAACCCGGCGGTAGAACACTTCCCGCGAAGGCAGGGCCTTAGCCAAGGCCCCCAACCGGCGCGCTGGCAGGGCAGGTTATTCGGCTGGCGGGGCAGGTTTTTCGGCTGGCGGGGCAGGTTATTCGGCTGGCGGCGCAGGTTATTCGGCTGGCGGCGCCTCGGCCGGCGTTAGCACTACGCGACGTGGAATTGGCTTGTGGATCTGCACGGCCTTCTTCTTGCCCGTGGTGGCGACGTGCGCCGTGTATTTGTCCTTGCCGGCGATGTTCACCTGAATGGGACGGTCAATGGGGTGATCGAGGGCAATCACGTCCCCCACCTGCATGCGGATCAAGGATCGTAAGGCGATCGTTGCTCCATCCAGCAGGGCATCGGCGAGCAGCGGCACGGGTTCCACCAGCGAGAAGGTGCGCTGGAGTTCGGCCTCCGTGGGGGGATTGTGCCGACGGTTCCAACGCTGGTCAAACTGCAACCGAAGCATCTTGATGATGATTGCGGGCACGCCGAAGTTCAGCATGCCCACACAGTCGCCCACCTTCACTTCCACGCCCACCGCAACCACGGCTTCGTTGGGCGACAGCGTCTGTACCAATTGCGGTTCTGTCTCGCTTTTCTCCAGCGTCAGGTCAAACTGGGCCACGCTCGTCCAGGCTTCGCGCAGGTCGCGAATAATGAGACGCAGCGCACCTTCGAGGATGCTCTGCTCAATTTCGGTGATCTCCCGCTTCGGGGTTGAGGAAGGCTTGCCCTGTCCGCCCATCAGAATTTCGATGATGGGGAACACCAGCGTGGGGTTCAGCTCCAGCACCCCTTTGCCCTCAAAGGGCCGCAGGGAAAGGATGGAGATGGAAGTGGGCGAAGGGAAGCACTGGAGGAACTCCGCGTAACTCAGTTGGAGCACTGAGATGAGGTTCACCGTGACATAGGCGCGCAAGTAAGCAGACAGACTACCGGCCATATTCCGGCAGAAGTTCTCGTGCAGCAGGTGGATTTCGCGAAGCTGGTCTTTGGGGATGCGGTCAGGGCGACGAAAGTCGTACGCCATGGCCTGCACTTGCTCTTTGGCGGATGTCGCTTTCCCCGACATCTTCTTGAATACATGATCGATTTCTTCCTGGGTAAGGACGCGATTCGTTCCCATGACACGGGGGCTCCTTCGAGGGGAATCGGCCCTTCGCGTGGGAACTTTAGCGCGAATGCACAAGGGACGGGCGGCGGAGGGGACGCTCAACCCGACCTAGCTAGCGGGGACCGCGTCCTTGCGGGCCAGCCGTTCGGCCTCATAGCTTTCGGTGATGGCGACGGTGATGATTTCAAAGGCCCGCTCGATGGTGCGCATCCAGTTGTACTCTTCGTACACCTCCAACACGCTGAAGGAGGGGTCGCTTTCCAGCACACGACGCTCCAGACGCTGCTTGATGATGGCCATCTTGTAGATCACCTCATGCAGCGGGATGCCCTGCCGGAACCGCGCTTTGGCGAGGGCCTCGTAACGCTGCGCCAGCAGGTCATCGTTGGGGCGGGAGAGCCACTCCTGCAGGTTGGTCACAACGTCCCGCACCCGCTCGCGGACTTCCATGCGCGTCATGGCATGGTAGTGCAACACGTGCCCGTCGGTGCGCAAGTGCGCTTCGACATCGGCGGCCACCGCTTCCCAGAACTTGTCCAGACGTTCAATCTTCTTGGCGGAAATCATGTCGCCTTGCGCCTCCTTCGGTCGCCCCACGGTTTGCTGCCTTGCCTCGGTTCCGCGCCCTGTTCCGGTTGCAGCGGTGGTTGCACAGGCGGCTGTACTGCCTGTTGCGCTGATTGTGACTCCGGTAGCCGGGCTGGAGTGCAGCCACGCGGCAGGCGACTTTCAGCGCCCCGCTTAGTCAAGGGTACGGAACCCCAGCAGCCAAGGGTACGGACACCAGCAATCAAGGGCATCGAACACAGTGATCGAGGGCACGGAACGCGGTGATCGACCACACGGAACATCGGGGAGACCGGGGACGACCGGGAAATTGTTTCATGCGATGCGGAGCTTCGTTGTGGGTTTTTCGAGTGGGCGTCGGTGGTCTGCGCCCGGACAGCGCAATTGCCCCGGTATCCCGGCGTCCCCTATGATGGAATCTACCCTCTATGGATCCGCAGCGCTTCCAGGAAGGCCTCACCTTCGACGACATCCTGCTTCAGCCCGGCTACAGCAGCGTCCTGCCCGCTGAGGCCGACACCACCACCCAGATCACACGCGCCATCCGCTTGAACGTTCCCATTGTGAGCGCGGCGATGGATACCGTCACGGAAGCTCACCTGGCCATCGCACTGGCGCGGGAAGGCGGGTTGGGCATTATTCATCGCAACATGCCCATTGACCGGCAGGCGGAAGAGGTTGACCGGGTGAAGCGCTCAGAGAGCGGCATGATTGTGGATCCGGTCACCATCGAGCCGGAAAAGAAGATTGCCGACGCGCTGGACGTGATGCGCCGCTACCGGATTTCGGGTGTGCCGGTGGTAAAGAACAACAAGCTGGTGGGCATCCTCACCAACCGCGACCTGCGCTTTGAAACCCGCTTCGACCTGCCCATCGCTGACGTGATGACGAAGGACAACCTGATCACGGTTCCCGTGGGCACGACCCTGGAGCAGGCCGAGGAGATTCTGCACCAACACCGCGTAGAGAAGCTGCTGGTG
>JALOKO010000539.1 GCA_025456495.1 Bryobacterales bacterium
GCATCCTGCTGAGTCCGATTCTTGCCAGCGCCGCGATGGCCTTTAGTTCCGTCAGCGTGGTCACCAACAGTTTGCGGTTGCGGCGTGTTGGCATCGCCCCAACTGTCGTAGGGAGCCTTAGCCATGCCGCCTAAGTCACAGTGCGATACCCACGGCCCATGTGGCTGCGGAGCCTCAGCCGATGCCCGTCACGCCCTGGGCGTTGACCCGGAAATCAAGGCCGCTAATCTCCGGCGCCTGCGTCGCATTGAAGGGCAGATTCGCGGCCTGCAGCGGATGGTGGAGGAAGACCGCTACTGCGCCGACATCCTCATCCAGATCTCGGCGGCCCAGGAATCCCTGCGCGCTGTTGGTAGGGGACTGATGAAGAATCACCTGCTCCACTGCGCCGCCACGACCTTTCGCCACGGTGGCGAGGAAGAAACGACGGCCATGGCGGCTGAGTTGCTGGACCTGTTCCACAAGCATTCACGATAGAATGCGGCGCTTTGGATGGCGTCGTCCCAGTGGCGATTGGGCGGGCTTGCCGGACCCCCTTGAATGTTGCGGGAAAAATCCAGATAATCAGATCCAACACAATGAAACGGCGGGATTGGATTCACGGCGCCCTCCTGACAGGCACGCTGGCGGCCATCAGCGGCTGCGGCGGAACCCGCGCACGCTATCGCCTGTTCCACGAAGCCGAGGCGGGTACCCTTCACGCGCTGCTGCAGCAGTTGATCCCCGATGATGAGATCCCGGGAGCGCCGGGCGCCAACGTCATGCGCTTCCTTGACCGTCAACTGGCGCGGGCATACAGCGGGCATCTTGCCGCCTATCGAAAGGGCCTGGAAGCGCTGAACCAAAGCGCGCTATTGCGTCATCAGGCGCCCTTCGCCAACCTTGCGTTTGAGCAACAGGAGTTGCTGGTGGAGGGCCTGGAGGCTGGCTCGTTGCCGCCCGAACCCTGGGGCGACCTATCGCAACGGGAGTTCTTTCGCACGGTGCGTACGCATACCATGCAGGGCTATTACGGCGACCCTCGTCACGGCGGCAACGTGGACGCGGTAAGCTGGCGTGCGCTGGGCGTGCCCCATCCGCCCGTGCGTGGCAGGGATGACTACCAGTTCCCGAAAGAGCCGTCTAAGGCCACTGCCGCCGCGGAAAGGACAGGCCCATGACCAACCATGACGCCGTGGTGATTGGCGCGGGTGCGGGCGGTGGCATCGTCGCCAAGGAACTGGCCACCGCCGGACTGAATGTGCTGCTGTTGGAACGCGGCAAGGCCGTGACGCCAGCCGATTGCCGGAAGGACGACCTCGCCAACCAGCGCACGTCCGCCCTGGGGGCGCCGTTTGGCCCGGATGAGCGGCGCAACCCCCGTGTGGCGGTAGACGCGAAGGGCAACGCGCGCGTGATCACCGTGCGCGATGGCGGCTACAACAACAACGCCGCGTGCGTGGGCGGGGGCACGCAAAGCTACGGCGCCATGGCCTGGCGCTTTCTGCCCAAGGATTTCCGGATGAAGGAAACCTATGGCGTTCCCGCAGGGAGCACGCTGGAGGACTGGCCCATCCGCTATGAGGATCTGGAGCCGTTTTACGAAAAGGCGGAGTACGAGCTGGGGGTTTCCGGCGACATGAGCGCAGACCCCTTCCATGGGCCGCGCCGCAAGCCCCTTCCCATGCCGCCGCTGCCGCCCACGCGAGAGCACGAGATCCTGGAGGCCGCCACCAAACGCATGGGCCTGCATCCGTTTCCTATTCCCATGCTGCGCAACAGCGTGCCGTATGGGGGGCGTCCGCCGTGCATGCGCTGCCGCTGGTGCGTGGGTTTCGCCTGCGAAGTGGACGCCAAGGCGGGCACACAAAACACGGTGATCCCCATCGCGCTAAGCACAGGGAATTGCCGCCTGGAGACACAGGCAATCGTCAGCGAAATTACCACCGGCGCGGATGGACGCCCGGATGGCGTGACCTACTTTGATGCCCGTGACCGCCGACAGCAGGCCAAAGCATCGGTGATTGTGGTGAGCGGTGGGGCAGTGGAAAGCGCACGCCTGCTATTGAACTCCAAGAGCCGCCTGTTTCCCCAAGGGCTGGGCAACCACAGTGATTGGGTGGGCCGCAATCTGCAAGGGCACGCCTACTCCGGCGCGACGGGCGTCTTTCCCGTTGATACCTTCGATGACCTTGGCCCCGGCGCCAGCGTGGCGGTGTGCGACTACAACCACGGCAATCCGGGCTTGGCCGGGGGCGCGCTGTTGTGTAATGAGTTCATTCGCCTGCCGGTTCAGGCCTACAACGATGTGCCGCCCGGAGTACGCAGTTGGGGTCGCCAGCACAAGCAGTTCCTGCAACAGAACTACCGACGTACGATGGGCTTCCGAGGACCTACCCAGGAAATCCCTGTCTTCGATGCACGGGTACAGGTGGACTCCAGCGTGAAGGACCACTGGGGCATCCCCGTGGCCAGGCTCTCCGGCGGCAAGCATCCCCACACACTGGAGATCGCGGCGGCCATGGCCAGCAAGGCTGAGGCTGTGCTGAAGGAGGCGGGCGCCACGCAGACCTGGCTGAACAAGGCTGGCCCGGGCTTAAGCGGAGGCCAGCACCAGGCGGGCACCTGCCGCATGGGCGACGACCCGCAAACATCGGCCGTCAACCGCTACTGCCAGGTGCATGGCGCGGAGAACGTGTTTGTCGTGGACGGCTCAGTTCACGTCACCAATGGGGGCTTCAACCCGGTGCTGACCATCATGGCCATCGCGTACTGGGCCAGCGACTTCGTAAAGAGAGAGTGGAAAGGAACACGCTTCCGTGGCGCCTGACCGGGCAGCACAACGATGATGACCTTACTGCGCAAACATCCGATGGCAAGCGCCGCAGGAGTGGCGCTGTTGCTGCTGCTGACCTTGCCCGGGGCC
>JALOKO010000540.1 GCA_025456495.1 Bryobacterales bacterium
ATCGAAGTCCGCGCGCGTGATGGCGTCCGCCAGGGGGTTGAACCAGGTCTCCTGCGCAATAAAGGGCGCATAGTGCTCCACTAGCGGGAAATACGGGTCCCGCGATGGGGCTTCCGGGGGGAACTGGGTTTCTTCCGCCTTGCGCGTGGTGGGCGCGCTGGCATTCACCGGGATACGGATGTCACCCGCCATCCCGTCAATGCTGGCTTGCACCAGAAAGCTACCGGTTTCATACGGTGCGGTGTACACATAGCAACTCTTCAGTGCGAACGGTTGCGCCGCGCTCAATACGTCGCGCCACCCGCCTCGACGTTCGCGCACGTAATCGCCCATGCGAAAGTTGGGGCACTGGTAGGCCTTGCTCAGCCAGCCACTGTTCTTTTCTCCCAGCGCCATGAACGCGCCATCCACCGCCAGCCGGCCACGAATCTCCTCGCCACTACTGGTGCGGATACGCCCGAAAACCTGCACCTCCAGGATTGCCTCCTCCAAAGGCCGCACAGCGCCTCCGGAAGGCTCCAGCACACGCAGGCGAATCTCCTCAACGAAGGTTTGGGCGGGAATCGCGGCAACACCCAGCACCGTCACCAGCAGCAACTGCGCCATGCGGATAGCAAACGTGCGCCTGGCGCCGCCGGCGCAAACCTCAAACGAGTTGCGGGCTGGTCGTGTCATGCTTCTTCCTTTGCGCTGCAGTTGCCTTGCACCCAAGCGGACAACCCACCGGCAAGCCATCGTCGCTGTCGGCGCGCTGCCTTACCGTAAGGGTAACAAACCCCCTCCTCCCCGTTGCATCGGGCAACTGCCTATGCGGAAGCACCCGCGCACCGCGGCAGGCCAACGCCGGAATCCTGCGCTGAGCCTCGCCTGACCGCGGCCCCGAAACAAGCAGCGAAAGGCCCCGGGATATACTTAAGGAAGACACTTCCCACGGAAAGGGCCGTTCGCCACTTGCAGGAATCCAGTATTCTATGGCTTCGCGTTGCGGCCCTGCTGTATCTTCCCGGTCTGCTGGTGGCACTGTTTTCCTTCCTGCGCGGCAATGCTGGTAACATCCGTTCCAACGTCAGCCGTGGCGCCATGGTGGCCTTTCTGATGGGCGCCACGGTGCATCTGGTGGCGGTTGTGGAAGAGGCCCTGGAAGTGGGCCAGTTCCCCGCCCATAACTTCTTTGAGGCCATCACTCTGCTGGGCCTCCTCCTGGCGGTGACGTTGCTGGTCTGCCAGGTTCTCTATCGATTCGATGGCTTGGCCATTTTGCTGATGCCCCTGGTTTTCCTGATGACCCTCACCGGCAGCGTGGCCGGCGCCAACCCTGCCTGGAACCTCGGCACAGGACGCGATGCGTGGCTCATCACCCATGTGGTGTTCATCATGGTGGGCTACGCTGCCCTGGTAGTTACCGCCTCCGCATCGTTGTTCTATCTGTGGCGTGAACGACAACTAAAGCAGAAGCATCTGCCCGGCGCGGGCGACGCCGTCCCTCCCCTGATGACTCTGGACAGCATCGTGGCCAAGGCCGGCGGCGTGGGCTTCGCCTTCCTCACCGCAGGCCTGGTCATGGGCATCATCTGGGCCAGCAACGAAAGCGGTATCCGTTGGATTCGTGAACAGCGCATCCTTGTGGCCATCGGCACCTGGTTGATCTACCTGGCTCTGGTCTACCTGCGCGTCGCCTCCGGCTGGCGTGGACGCAAGGCCGCCTACCTTGCGCTGGCTGCCCTGGGCGGCTGCATCGTCACCTGGGTGACGCACTCCGGCGTGGCATCGGTGTTGAAGCAATGAAGCCTTGGCCCATCAATCTCTGGACCGTTGGCTTGAGCCACCGCACCGCCCCCGTGGAGGTGCGCGAGACCCTCGCCCTGGACGCACACGCGCTGCCCGCCGCCTGCGCCCAACTCTTCGATTCCGAAGACGTCGAGGAGTGCCTCGTGCTCTCCACCTGCAACCGCGTCGAGGCCACCGCCATCCTCCGCGATCACGTGGATGGCTCTCCCGCCCTGCGCCGTTTCTGGTGCGCCCTGGCCAAGGGACCCGTCTCCCCCGCAGCCGAGCACTTCTACGCCCTCCACGGCCGTGACAGCCTGCGGCACCTTTACCGCGTGGCCTCCAGCCTGGATTCCATGGTGGTGGGCGAGCCGCAAATTCTCGGCCAGTTGAAGTCCGCCTACGCCCTGGCCAAGCAGCGCAACACCCTCCACGGCGCGCTGGAGTTTCTGGTCACCCGCAGCTTTCAGGTGGCCAAGCGCGTCCGCACTGAAACCGGTATTGGCGAGAACGCCGTCAGCGTCAGCTTTGCGGCCGTCGAACTGGCGCGGCGCATTTTCGGCAGCCTCAAGGGAAAGCGCGTCCTCATCCTGGGCGCCGGAAAAATGTCTGAGCTCGCCGCCCGCCACCTGCGCCAGGCTGGCGCCGAACACATCTTCGTCACCAACCGCACCCATCACAAAGCGGTGGAGTTGGCTTCCGTCTTCCTGGGTGAGAGCTTTCCCTTTGACCAACTGGCCGCGCGCTTGCCTGACATGGATATCGTCATCGCCTCCAGCGCCGCGCCACACTACGTCATCACCCGCGCCATGATGCGCGGCGTGATGGAGACCCGCAAACACCGCCCTGCCTTCCTCATTGACATCTCGGTGCCACGCAACATCCAGCCCGATGTGCATACCCTCGACCAGGTCTTCCTCTACGACATCGACGACCTGCAGAAGGTTGTGGATGAGAATCGCAAGGAGCGCGCCACCAAGGCAGCACGGGCCGAAGAAATCGTCGCCGAAGAAGTAGAGAAGGCCCTGCTACGATTGCGAACGCGCGAGGCCACTCCCCTCATCGTCGCCCTGCAACAGCAGCTTGAGCAGATCCGCCGCGAGGAAGTGGAGAAGCTTTTGCGGAAGCTCGG
>JALOKO010000541.1 GCA_025456495.1 Bryobacterales bacterium
CGCCTGAGTTGTACGACCTGCAGGCTGACCCGGCGGAGACGACGGACCTTGCATCGAAGGACCCGAATCGGGTGCAGGCCATGCTCACCAGCCTGCGGGATTGGCAGCGGTCCGTGGAGCACAGCCTGACCGGGGCGGACTATACCGCTTGACCGCGCGCTCGGGTTTTGCCCCAGCCGCGGCGGTTTCGGGTTGGTGAAGGTCGCGCGTTACACTAGGGGCTTATGCTTCGAGTTCGCTTTGCCCCGTCCCCCACCGGTTATCTGCACATCGGGAGCGCCCGCACCTTCATCTTCAATTGGCTGTACGCCCGCAGAGAGGGCGGGACGATGGTGTTGCGCATTGATGATACCGATGTGGAGCGCAACACCGAAGCGTCCATGCAGTCCATCTTCGACGGGCTGCGCTGGCTGGGGTTGGCCTGGGATGAGCAGTACGCGCAGAGCGATCGGATTGCGCTGCACCAGCAGATGGCCTGGAAGATCTTCGAGAAGGGATTGGCATACCGGGACTTCACGCCGATGCAATCCACTGAGGAAGAGCGGGATCCGGCCGCTGGCCCCTGGCTGGGCGACCCCGCAATGCGGGCGCTGTCGCCTGCTGAGAGCCAGCGTCGCGCCGATGCGGGCGAGCCCTTCGTGCTGCGCTATCGGGTGCCCCGCAACCAGAACCGGTGGGTAAATTTCAAAGATCTGGTGTACCGCAAGCAGGCCAAGAAGGCCGATGACATTGAGGACTTCGCACTGTTGCGCAGCAACGGACTGCCCACCTACCACATGGCCTCCTGCGCCGATGACCTTGACCTGCGGATCTCTCACATCATCCGCGGGCAGGACCACCTTTCCAACACCTTCAAGCACGTGCTGATCTTTGAGGCGCTCAGCGACGCCATGCCGGAGTTCGCCCATCTGCCCCTGCTGATTGCGCCTGATGGGGCAAAGCTGTCCAAGCGCAAACACGGCCCGGTGGTGAGCGTTACCACCTATCGCGACGCCGGATTCGTGCCGCAGGCATATGTGAACTTCCTGTGTTTGCTGGGCTGGAACCCGAAGAACAACCAGGAGTTCATGACCGTGGAAGCGATCATGGAGAAGTTTACGTTTGAGGGGATAAACCGTAGCAACGCAACGGTAAACTTCTCTGACGAGGACCCCATCGATCCGAAGGCGGCATGGCTGAATTCCCAGCATCTGCGGACGATGCCGGTGGCCCTGTTGGCGCCGATGGTGCGCGTGGCAATGGAGGGTGCGGGGATCTCGGCCCAAGGCGACGAGGCGCAATTCCAGCAAACGGTGGACATCATCCGCAGCCGCTACTCCGTGCTGGGGGACTTCCCGGCCAAGGGCCGCGCGTACTTCCTGGACGACTTTGACACAACCCCGGAAGCCGCCGAGAAGCTGAACGTAGACGGCGCCCGCGAGGGATTGCGGGCCTTGGGCGAACGCCTGGCGCAGGATGAGGACTTCAGCGAAGCCCACATTGAGGCGGAGTTGCGTGCGGTGGCTGACGCCATGGGCATCAAGGCGGGCGTCCTGATCAACGGCAGTCGCGCCGCGTTGACCGGACAAACCGTAGGCCCGAGCGCCTTTGCTGTGTTCACCGCCGTGGGACGCGACCGCGTGCTGCGCCGCCTGGCCGCTGTGTAGGCGGCGCAGCAGGCCCCAGCACCACACAAGTCCCCAACACCACACAAGTCCCCAGCATTGGGCAGGCCCCTTGCACCACCCGGACCCCCGCACCAGGCTCAGCGGTAGTTGGTGAATTCCATGTGGATGCCGAAGTCCTGCGACTTCAGCAGTTGGATGACTTGCTGCAGCAGGTCGCGACTCTTGGATGCAACCCGCACGAAGTCCCCCTGGATGGAGACGGTCACCTTGATCTTGGAATCCTTGATCGCCTTGACGATCTCCTTACACTTCTCGGTGGAGATACCCTGGCGCAGCTTCACCTGCTGGCGCAACGTCGAGCCTCCGGCGGGCTGCGCGGTCTGGTAGTCAAGACCCTTCAGGGGCACGCCGCGCTTGACGAGTTTCTGCTCCAGCACCTCACTGACTGAGCGTAGGGAGTACTCATCCGAACTTTGCAGGACGATGATGGTGTCCTTTTCCGTGAGTTCAATGCTGGAGTTCGAGTTCTTGAGGTCGAAGCGTTGGGCGAGTTCCTTCACTGCCTGCTGAATGGCGTTTTGCACCTCAGGGATTTCGATCTTCGATACGATGTCAAAGCTGTTGTCGGGCATAAGCGGAAGCGTTGTTGAGATCAGGAGCTAACGGCGGTAAGCATCAAGCGGGTCCGCACCACGAATCTGTCGTGGCGCGGACCCGCTTGAAAAGCGAAAGGGAGAACCTAGTCGGAAGCCTTATCGGCGGGGGCCTCATTGGCTTGCCGATAGCGAGCCTCCAGGGCCATGGTGACGTAGCGGGTAACTTCGTCCACAATCGAGGACATGGAGGCCGAGACAGCGATTTCCACCGCGGCGCGGATCTCTTCAGGATCCAGGCGGACACCTGAAGCGCCGATGGCCAGGCGACGGACTTCGCCCTGCGCGGCCACCGCGGCAGCGGCATGGCTGAGGATCTCGTCGTGTCGCGGGAGAACCGATTCCACAGCGATTTCAGCAGACTCGTCGTCTTCCGGTTCAGCAGCGGCATCCTCGATCGCCAGGGCCGCGGGTGCGTCCACTTCCTCGGACGCCACTTCAGCGACGATCGCTTCCACCGTGTCTGGAACGGCCTCAATCAGGGCGTCGCCCGCCGGGATGATGGTGTCCAACGCAGCGGCTGTGACTGTCGCCTTTGCCGTGGCAGTTTCCGGAACGGTGAGCGGGTCAGGCGCCTCATCCAACACCGCTGCCTCGTTCTCGTACTCGGCAAGCGCGTCCAGCAGGCTGCGCCGCGGT
>JALOKO010000542.1 GCA_025456495.1 Bryobacterales bacterium
CAACGATGCCGGTCGCAACTTCCGCCTGTTGCGCGCTCCCCTGGACGGGGTACAGGAGGCCGCCTCCTGGCAGGAGGTGATCGCCCATCGGGATGCTGTTTGCCTTGAGGGAGTGGATGCCTTTGAGACCTTCGTGGTGGTATCTGAGCGTGAGGAAGGGCTGCCGCGGCTGCTGCTGCTGGACAATCAAGGCCGCCGGGATCACCACGTCGCGTTCCCGGAAGCGGTATATACCGCTTCGCTGGGCGCGAATCCCGAGTTCGCGACAAGCACCATCCGGCTGCACTACCAGTCGCCGGTCACACCGCCTACGGATGTGGACTACCAATCCGCCAGCCGGACGTGGACGGTGGTGAAACAGCAGCAGGTGCGTGGCGGTTTTCGCGCGGGCGACTACCAGGTGGAGCGACTGATGGTGACGGCTCCGGATGGGGTGGCGGTTCCCTTGAGCGTCGTCAGCCGCCGCGACATGCCCCGCGATGGAAGCGCGCCGGCCCTTCTGTATGGCTACGGCGCATACGGGCTCACCACCGAGCCCGGCTTTTCCGCAGAGCGCCTCAGCCTGCTGGAACGGGGCTTTGTCTATGCCATCGCCCATGTACGGGGCAGTGGCGACCTGGGCGAGACCTGGCACGATGCTGGCAAGATGCAGTACAAGCCGAACAGCTTCCAGGACTTCATCGCCTGCGCGGAGGCCTTGATTGACCAGGGCTACACCGCCGCGCCACGCCTGGGCATCCTGGGGCGCAGCGCTGGAGGGCTACTGGTGACGGCCAGCATGAACCTACGGCCGGATCTGTTCGGGGCAGTCGTGGCCAGCGTGCCATTCGTGGACGTGCTGAACACGATGCTGGATCCCAGCCTGCCCCTCACCGTGGGTGAATACGAAGAGTGGGGCAACCCGGCCGACCCCAGCCAATTTCACGTCATTCGTTCCTATTCGCCGTACGACAATCTGCGACCTGCCGCCTACCCGCACATTCTAATGACAGCGGGTCTGCATGATCCCCGTGTTTCTTACTGGGAACCCGCCAAGTTCGTGGCCCGCCTGCGCACGCTGACGCAATCGTCGAACCTCGTCCTGCTGAAGACGGAAATGGGCGCCGGTCACTTTGGCCCCTCCGGCCGTTACGACGCCT
The DNA here is from genome assembly GCA_025456495.1 of Bryobacterales bacterium. GTDB lineage: Bacteria > Acidobacteriota > Terriglobia > Bryobacterales > Bryobacteraceae > JACTMJ01. Next base: position 1,140 of record JALOKO010000542.1, read on the forward strand.
GGAAGGAAACGGCGTTTGAGTACGCGTTTCTCCTCCAGGCGCTTGGGGTGATCGCACCCCCGGCCCTGAATCCATCTGCAAGCTGACGGCGTTCGCTGAGCCCCTTGCCCAGGTCGCGCGTTGTAGCGGACGCCCAAGAGGGAGATGCCGGTGGTGCGTCGGCCGCGCCAAGGGTTGTCTGGCGCCAGAGCCTCTTCTCCGTCCGGCCGGAAGGGCGCGCGGGATTCCGCTCCTCAATTCCGATGCTTCTGGCGCCAGGTTCACAAAGCCGGTGCCGCCGCGAGTCGCCGCGCAGCAAGCGGCTGGCGCTTCGCCGGCGGTGGCCGGATGGAACGCCAAAACATGTAAGTATTCTCACGATTGGATAATCAGTTAATTGTTAATTCGTTCCATGTTGCGATATGTAGACAGGCTTTAACTTTTGTCTTGACAGTAAAAACAGTTGTGATATTTTCATTTCAGTCCGCGCCTACTCCAGACGTTCAGAGGTGCATTGGAGTGGCGTAAATTTAACAATTGTAATGTGGGAGTGAAAATGCGGGTTTTTCAAATTGCAGCAGTATGTTTCTTTTCGCTCATGACGTCGTTCATAAGCGCACAGGATTTTCGAGCAACCATTCTGGGTCAGGTCACGGATGCGTCCGGCGCCGCCGTCCCCGACGCAGTGGTCAGGGCGACCAAGCTAGACACCAACGTCGTCCGTGAGACCAAGACAACAAGTTCCGGGTTCTATACCCTGGTGGGTTTGGATCCTGGCCGATATATGCTTGCCGTCACCAAAGATGGATTTCAGACCAGTCGGCTGCCTGACATCGTTCTGCAAACGGCTGAGAAGTTGAATGTCTCCATTTCCCTTACGGTGGGGATGGTTTCGCAGGAAATCACTGTGGAGGCACAACAGGAATTGATCCAAACCGCAACGGCATCACGCGGTCTGGTATTCGACCCCATCAAGATGCAGGAGATTCCGCTGAATGGGCGACAAGCCTACATGTTGATGCGGCTGTCACCTGGCGTAATGTTCACACAACGCACCTTCGGGTCTACTGGATTTTCGGGTACACGAGGTTGGGATGTGAACGGTTCGTTCACGATGAATGGTGGACGGACCGGATCGAATCAATTTCTCTTGAATGGAGCGCCCATCTCAACTGACGGAACGTTTAATTTATCGCCCAATGTCGAGGCGGTTGAGGAAATGAAGGTGATGGTGAACACCTATGACGCCCAATATGGACGTTCCGGTGGTGGTCACGTATCCACCACCCTGAAGAGCGGGACGAATTCCTGGAAGGGTACGCTGTTCAACTTCTGGCGTAATCGCGTCCTGGACGCCAATACCAGGCAGAACAACGCCTTAGGAGTGGGCAGAGGTTTTCGCAATCAGCATCAGTTCGGCGGTACCTTGGGCGGACCCATCCGCAAGGACAAGGACTTCATTTTTGTCTCCTTCGAAGGCTGGCGGGAAGTGGTTCCGTTTCCCTCGAATGTCAGCGTGCCCCCTTTGGAGATCCGGGGAGGTGACTTCTCAGGATTCACTCCCGCTGGCCAGACGGGACCGATTTCCATCTTCGATCCGCTTACGTCATCTGCTTGTGGCGGCGGAGTGAGCTGTCCATCGGGTGGCGTATTCGCCCGGCTGCCCTTCGCCAATAACCGCATTCCGTCCAGTAGAATCAGCCCGATTGGGGCCAGGATTCTGAGTTTCTATCCCGCCCCGAATTTCCAGCCTCAGTCGCTGGTGAACAACTTCACGCGG
>JALOKO010000543.1 GCA_025456495.1 Bryobacterales bacterium
CGCACCGCATCCACGGAAGCGCGTGGAGCTTTGCCGGTGATGGCGGCCACGGCAGAACCAAGCCGAGCGAAAGCCATCGCCACACCATAGGGCAACCGCAGGCTGGGGGCGGGCCTGCCGCTGATATCCGATAGCACCTCAAAGATCTCGTGGAGGGTGAGGTTTTCGCCACCCAGGATGTAGCGCTCACCAGGACGGCCAAACTCGCAGGCCAGCAGATGACCGCGCGCGACATCCTCTACATCCACGATATTGAGACCGGTGTCCAGGTAGGCGGGCATGCGTCCGCGCAGGAAATCCAGAATCACCTGCCCCGTCGGAGTGGGCTTGGCATCGCGCACCCCAACCGGGGCCGTGGGGTTGACGATGACGGCCGGAAAGCCCTGGCTGGCGATGCGTAGCACGGCCTCTTCGGCCAGGTACTTGGACTGTTTGTACGGCCCGGCCATGGAATGGATGTCCACCGGCGTGGTCTCGTCGCCCAGGCCCTCGTTGGGGATCCCGATACAGCCCACGGTGCTGGTGTAGACGAACTTGTCCACGTCCTCAATGCTGGCCAGCTCCAACAGTTGGCTGGTGCCTCGGACGTTGGTTTCGAACATCTCCTCCGGGTTCTTCACCCACAGCCGGTAATCTGCGGCGACATGAAACACAGCGCCACAGCCAAGGATGGCCTGTTGCACACTGCGGGCGTCGCGCAGATCGCCTTCAAAAACGCGCACGGGAAGCCCGGGCAGCGCGCTGCCGGGACGCACCAGCGCGTGTACCATGGCGCCCTGCTCCAGCAACAGCCGGGCCACATGCCACCCCACAAAGCCAGAGGCGCCCGTGACAAGAATCGGTTTCAGTTCCGTGTTCAACGTGATTGCTTTCCGGATGCGGCGACGCCTAGCGTAGTGCCCACTTCAGCAGTTGGATGCTGTCGGCCGGCTTGGCGTGGATGCCCAGCGCGGCTGAGGGTTCATAGCCGCAGTGGACCATGCAGTGCTCACAGCGGGGATCGTTGCCGTGCCCGTAGCTTTCCCAGTCTGTGTGGGTCATGAACTCCTCAAAGGTCTTGTAGTGGGCATCGGTAATCAGGTAGCAGGGACCTTTCCAGCCTTCCACGTTGTAGGTGGGGTTGCCCCAGGCCGTACAGGGCAAGTCGCGCTGGCCCTTCAGGAAATCCAGGTACACCGGCGTGGAGTTCAGCTTGAAGCGCTGCCCCATGGCGTCGATGTCCTTGAACTTCTCCATGATGTCGTCGCGGGTCATGAAGATCTCGCGGTCATTGACGGCGGAATAGCCGTAGGCGGGGGCAATCATGTGGCCATCCAGGTCAAACTGCTCAAGGAATTCGTACAGCTCCCAGATTTCCTTCATGTCGGTTTCCCGATAGACGGTGGTGTTGGTGCATACCTTGAAGCCCTTGGCCTTGGCCACCTTGATGCCCTCAATGGCTTCCTGAAAGACGCCTTCGCGCTCTACGGCAAGGTCGTGCGTCCGCTCCAGGCCATCCAGGTGGATATTGAAGAACAAATGCTTGTGCGGCGTGTATTCGTGGATCTTCTTGCGCAGAAACATGCCGTTGGTGCAGAGATAGATGTGCCTGCCACGGCCGATCAACTGGCGGGTAAGCTCAGCTAATTCAGGATAGAGGAAAGGTTCTCCGCCGCAGATGGAAACCACAGGCGCACCGCACTCATCAGCCGCCCCCAGGCATTGCTCCAGCGACAGCCGCTTGGTGATGGTGGTTTCGTACTCCCGAATGCGTCCACAGCCGGTGCAGGTAAGGTTGCAGGCGTGCAGAGGCTCCAGCATCAGCACCAGGGGGAAACGTTTCTGGATCATCGGATGCGGAGCGCGACGACTGCCGTTGCCATGCTTTTCGTGCAGAATTCGGAAAGGGTTGGCGCTGGCGCCCTTGGCGGCGAGATTCTGCTGCCAGCGCGCAGGCGGATTCCACTTATTGCGGAAGATATATCCGGCCAGGCCCATGGTCATCGAGATGGGAAATCGCATTGCTTTCGTAGCCTCTTCGCGCAACGGCGCTTCCAGGAAACGCCGGGTCCAAAAATCGCCGTACTGTGGCTAATCCACCGGTTCCAGGGAGTTCCGGTAACTGGCCAGCGCCATCAACGGAAACGCATGGCGGTAGTAGTGATAGGTAAGGTAGAAGACCTTGGGAAATCCGGTGCCTGTGGAAAGCTGCTCGTCCCAACCGCCATCGGCGCGCTGGGTGCGAGCCAGAAAGTCCACAGCGCGCTCCACACTGCTGCTGTAGTTATCGCCGCCCGCAACCAAACCCATCAAGGCCCAGGAGGTCTGAGAGGGAGTGCTGGAGGCGGCCACAAACTCTCCATCCTGATAGCTTTGGCAGCTCTCGCCCCAACCGCCATCGGCGTTCTGTACGGAACGAAGCCACTCAGTCGCGCGCAGGACATACACCTCCCGGTCGCTTTCGGCTGCCGCGCGCAATCCACGCAGCGCAAAGCAGGTGCCATAGAGGTAATTCACGCCCCAGCGGCCGTACCAACTGCCATCGGGCTGCTGGGTATCCACCAGATAGCGGACGGCCTTGCGGATGGCGGGATGGGTGGGGGGCAGGCCGCACAGAACCAGGGCTTCCATCACCCGACCGGTGATGTCGGCGCAGGTGGGGTCCAGCATGGCATTGTGATCAGCGAAGGGAACGTAGCTGAGCGGCAGAAAATCGTTGTCCACGTCAAAGGCAGCCCATCCGCCGTCGCTGGATTGCATGGCCAGTAACCAGTTCACGGCACGACGGATGCACTCGCGCTGGGCGTGCGCGTCAGAGCCCCGCGACTTGGCCAGGGCCATCAGCACCATGCCCGTATCGTCGATGTCCGGATAGAACTCGTTAGCGAACTCGAAGTACCAGCCGGAAGGCTC